>DATEOS010000057.1:0-3377 GCA_035273815.1 Candidatus Limnocylindria bacterium | reverse complement strand
CGCCGCGATCGCGGCGGGCCGGCGCGCCAGCTGCCGCGCCGCCTTGTAGCGCCGGGTGACCGTCACGGCGGGCGTGGCCACGATCACCGCCGGGGTCGCGCTCACGTCGAGCCCCGCAGGCGTGGGTTGGCCAGGAAGTAGAGGATGTCCGCCGCCAGATTCAGGAGCACGTAGAGGCCCGCCGAGACGAGAACGACTGCCTGCACGACGGCATAGTCGCGGTTGAACACGCCGTCGACCAGCAGCTTGCCGAAGCCGGGGATGGCGAAGACCTGCTCGGTGAGCACCGCGCCCGAGAGCAGCCGGCCGAACTCGATGGCGCCGAGGGTGATGATGGGGATCAGCGCGTTGCGCAGCGCGTGCTTCAGCACCACCAGCCGCTCGGGCACGCTCTTGGCCCGCGCGGTGCGCACATAATCGGCGCCCAGGGTCTGGAGCATGGCGCTGCGGGTGTGGCGCATCATGACGCCGGCCACCCCGGTGCCGAGCACCAAGGAAGGCAGCAGGATGGTGGTCAGGTTCCGGCGCAGGTCCTCCCACGGCGGCACGTAGCCGGAGGCGGGCAGCCACCCGAGGCGCACCGCGAAGAACAGGATGAGCATGATGCCGAGCCAGAAGTGCGGGACCGAGAGCCCGGAGAGCGCGAAGAAGTTGGCCACCACGTCCACCGCGGTGCCTTTCCGGGTGGCCGAGACGATGCCGGCCGGGATGCCGATGGCCAGCGCGATCAGCATCGAGCAGAGGGCCAGCTCCACGGTGACCGGGAGCTTCGAGGCCAGCAGCTCGCGCACCGGGATGCGGCTGCGCAGCGACTCGCCGAAGTCCCCCACCAGCAGGCGGCCGAGCCAGAGGCCGTACTGCACCGGCACCGGCCGGTCCAGGTGGTACCGCGCGCGGATGGCCGCGACCGCGACCGGGTCGTGCTCCTCGCCGGCCAGCGCCGTCGCCGCGTCGCCGGGCAGCAGCTGCTGCAGCGAGAAGATCAGCACCGAGACGAAGAAGAGCGTGGGCACCAGCACCGCAAGCCGGCGGGCCACGAAGAGCCAGAGCGCCATCCAGGCCTCAGTTCAGCTTGAGGCCCCGGAAGCGGATGATCCCGTCGGGGTAGGGCGTGAAGCCCTGGACCTTCGCGCTGAACCCGGTGAATACGCGGCGGTGCCAGAGAATGAGCCGCGGGACGTCCTTGGCCATCAGCTCGGTGGCCTGGTCGTAGAGCTTCTTGCGCTCGGCCGGATCCGCGACCTGGCGGGCCTTCGTGAGCAGTGCGTCCACGTCGCTGTTGCAGTAGTGGCTGTCGTTCTGGGCGCCCTTGCACGTCGAGAACGAGAAGACGTTGCCGTCGGGGTCGGGCCGCCCGCTCCAGAACGTGAAGTAGGCCTCGAAGTCGCCCTTGCGTCCCGACTGCAGCATGGTGACGTTCTCCTGGGTCTGGAGATTCACCGTGATGCCGGCCTCCGCCCACATGGCCTGCAAAATTAGCGCCGCCTCCTGGCGGTCGCGCTCGGGCGGCACCACCAGGGTGAAGGCGATGTTCGGCTGGCCGGCGTCCTTCAGGAGCTGCTTGGCCTTCGCCACGTCGCGCTTGCCCACCGGCACCTTCGCGTTGTAGTAGGGGCTCCCCGGGCTCACGAACTGGTTGCCCGCGATGTACTCGCCGGCGAACACGGTCTTGACCAGGGTCTCGCGGTCGATCGCGAGGTCGATGGCCTGACGCACGCGCGCATCGGCGAGCGCCTTGCTCTTCGGCCCGTTGGCGACGTTCAGCGGGATCATCTGGTAGCCCAGCTCGGGCACGCCCACGACCTTCAGCTTGGCGTCGCCGCGGATCTCGGCCAGGTCGGTGGGCGACGCGCGCTCGATCATGTGGAGGTCACCGGAGCGGAGGCTGGCCAGGCGCGAGGTCGAGTCGGTGATGGGCACGAACTCGATGCGGTCGACCGAGAAGCTCGCCTTGTCCCAGTAGTCGGCGACCTTCTCGACCACGATCTTGCCCTGGGCCACCCGCTGGACGAAGCGATAGGGGCCGGCGCACACGGGCTGGGTGCCGAGCTTGTCGCCCTGCGCGCGCGCGGCCTTGGGCGACACCATCATGCCGGAGCGGTCGGTCAGGGTGGCCAGCAGCGGCACGAACGGATGCGAGAGGTTGAGCCGCACCGTGAGGTCGTTGATCACGTCCACGCTCTGGATGTCGCCGATCTCCGTCTTCCGGAAGGACCCCTGCGTGTTCTGGTGGCGGTCGATGTTGAAGCGCACCGCCTCCGCGTTGAACGGCTCGCCGTCCTGGAAGCGCACGCCCGGGCGCAGCTTGATCACGATCGACTTGCGGTCGGCCGCCCACTCGTAGCCGGTGGCGAGCTGGGGCACGATCTTGAGGTCGGGGGTGACGTCGAAGAGCTTGTCGCAGAGCGCGGCGAAGACCAGGCGGCCGGTGTAGGCGCGGCTGATCGTCGGGTCGAGCGCGTCCGGGTCGTCGTTGAGCCCGATGCGGAGCACGCTCTGGGCGTGGGCCGGGGCGGGTAGGAGCAGCAGGATCGCGGTCAGAGTGGTCAGGATGGCTCTCACGGGGGTTTCCTCCGACGGGATCTTGTGGTGGCGAGGCGGCACTGTCAAGGCGGGCCTGATCGCGGTACTGTATGCGCCGCGGTCCCATATTCGAGGAGGAGCGATCGAATGCCACGGATCATCGACATGGAGTGCAGCGTGCCGTACGGGGCGAACGTTGAGAAGAAGCCCGCCGCGGCCCCAGCGGAGGCGGCGGCCGGCGCCACGGAGAAGCCCGCCGGCTACGGCATGGCCAACTACGGGCGGATCTTCCGCGCCCGGCGCGAGGGAGCCGACCACCGTCCGGACGAGGAGCTGGACGACTACGTCGAGAAGCTCGGCAAGCTCGGCATCGTGCGCTCGGTCCCCTTCGGCATCTCGAACGAAGAGCAGGCGCAGCTCCTGCGGCGGTTCCCCGGCCGCTTCCTGGGGCTGGCCCGGATCAGCATCCTCGCGTTCCACGGCATGAGCGGGGTGCGCGAGCTGGAGCGCCTGGTGCGCGACGAGGGCTTCTGCGCCCTCGGCATCTCGGCGCTGGTGGACTGCATCCCCGCGAGCGACCGCCGCTACTACCCGCTCTACACCAAAGCGGCCGAGCTGGGCATCCCGGTGCGCATCTACTCCTCGATGAACTACGCCAACGATCGCCCCTACGACCTCGGCCACCCGCGCAACCTCGACCAGGTCGCGATGGATTTCCCCGAGCTCACGATCATCGGCGGGCTCGGCGGCTGGCCCTGGGTGAACGAGATGGTCGCGCTGGTGCGCCGGCATCCGAACCTGCACATGGACACCTCCGCGCATCGCGGACGGTACCTGGGCCAGTCCGGCTCGGG
>DATEOS010000056.1:0-2236 GCA_035273815.1 Candidatus Limnocylindria bacterium | reverse complement strand
AGGCGCGCGGCACCGCCGACGCGGCGGACGCCACCATGCTGGGGCGTGGGCCGCTGCAGCGGGCGCCGCTGCGGCCGTGGGCCCGGAACCTGCTGGTGTACGGGCCGTTCGCGGCTGCCGTGCTGATCGTGCAGATAGTCCTGTACCTGGTCGCGCCGGCCGGTTCGTTGCCGACGTACGCCCTGGTCTGTGGCCTGAGCATGCCGGTGCTGGCGTTCGGGCTGGGCTGGCTGACCATCGGCTTCGTCTACGGCGGCGGCACCAAGGTCGACCGCACCCCGCTGGTCGGGGTCGTCGCGTGCCTCACTCCGGTGCTGCTGACCTGCATGGGTGTCGGCCTGATGGCGTTCTTCAACTGAAGGGGGGACGATGGCCAGCGTCGAGGAGGTCAAGGCGCACGTCGCCACGTCGGTGGACGGCACGCAGCGCGCGGTGACCGGCATCCAGCAGGTGTCCGACCAGCTGGACGACGCGCTGGCGCTGTTGCGGATCACCGCGATCGGGTCGATGCACCCGTCGGTGGCGAACGCGATCGCCCAGTTGGAGCAGGCCAGGATGCGGCTGGACGAGGCGGCCACGCTGGCCCGCAGCGCGATCGACAGCGCCGACGCGTACCGGATGATCGTTTAGCTATCTGGCGTTGATCAGCGCCATCGCTTCCGCGCGGACCTTGCCGTCGGTCTGGAACGCGCCCCGGACCGCCGACGTGACGGTGCGGGCGCCCACCTTGCGGATGCCACGCATCTCCATGCACATGTGCTCGCACTCCAGCACCACGATGACGCCGCGCGGGGTCAGCTTCTCCATCAGCAGGTCGGCGATCTGCGAGGTGAGCCGTTCCTGCACCTGGGGGCGGCGGGCGAACACCTCGACCAGCCGGGCCAGCTTGGACAGGCCGGTGATCCGCCCGTGGGTGCCCGGGATGTAGCCGATGTGCGCGTTGCCGCGGAACGGCAGCAGGTGGTGCTCGCACATGCTCATCAGCTCGATGTCGCGGACCAGCACGAGCTCTTCGTGATCGGCCTCGAAGGTGGTGGTGAGCACCTTGGCCGGGTCCACCCGCAGGCCGGCGAAGAGTTCCGCGTACGCCCGGGCCACCCGCGCCGGGGTGCGCTGCAGACCATCACGGTCCGGGTCCTCACCGATCGCGATGAGGATCTCCCGGACCGCCTTCTCCATCCGCGCCAGATCGACGGCCTGCTCCACGGGTGAACCGTTGAGTTTGCCGTCGACCAGACGTGCCGCCAGGTAGTCGATCTCGCTGATCAGTGGCCGCCTTCCGCGCCGTTGCTGCCCGGGACGCCGGGTCCCACCGCGACCTGGCCGTCCGCCTCGGCCTGGGCCTTCAGCGCGGCCTGCTCGGCCGGCGTGAGGACCGGCGGGGCGGAGGACGGGAGCCGCTTGCCGAAGCCGTTGAACGGCGCCATCGGCGGCCGCTTGACGACCCGCGCGCAGATCCTGTTCATGTCCTCCTGGGTGATGGTCTCCTTCTCCATCAGCTCCAGGACCATGTCGTCGAGCACGTCGCGGTACTCGACCAGGATCTCCCAGGCCTCGTCGTGGGCCAGCTCGATCAGGGCGCGGACCTCGGCGTCGATGTCCGCCGCCACGGTGTCCGAGTAGTCCTTCTCGTGGCCCATGCTGCGGCCCAGGAACGGCTCGTCGCCGCTGGTGCCGTACTTGACCGCACCCAGCTTCGAGCTCATGCCGTACTGGGTCACCATGGCCCGGGCCATGGCGGTGGCCTTCTCGATGTCGTTGCCGGCGCCGGTGGTGGGCTCGTGGAAGACCAGTTCCTCGGCGGCCCGGCCACCCAGCGCGTACGCCAGGGTGTCGATCATCTCGGCCCGGGTCTGGGTGTACTTGTCCTCGGTCGGCAGCACCAGGGTGTGGCCCAGCGAGCGGCCGCGCGGCAGGATGGTCACCTTGTGCACCGGGGAAGAGTGCGGCAGCGCATACGCCACCAGGGCGTGCCCACCCTCGTGGTACGCGGTGATCTTCTTTTCCTTGTCGCTCATCGCCCGGGTCCGGCGTTCCGGACCGGCGATGACCCGGTCGATCGCTTCCTCGAGGAAGTAGTTCGAGATCGCCCGCTTCTCGTTCCGGGCGGTGAGCAGCGCGGCCTCGTTGATCACGTTGGCCAGGTCGGCGCCGGAGAAGCCCGGCGTGCGGCGGGCCACCGAGTCCAGGTCGACGTCCGGGGTGAACGGCTTGCCCTTGGCGTGCACCCGCAGGA
>DATEOS010000055.1:0-2222 GCA_035273815.1 Candidatus Limnocylindria bacterium | reverse complement strand
CGGGCGGCGGACTCGGCGGCTACGCCGGCGGCCTCGATCGCAAGCGCTACCTGCTATCGCTGGAGGGTTCTCTCCCTGGCGGCTGAGGGCCGGACGGACTCAGCCCAGCAGTGCCCAGCGAATGCCCGCCAGGGCGCCGGCGGTCACGATGGTGGCCCCGACGGTCGCGACCGCCACGCCCAGGTAGCCGCGCAGCCGCTCGCCGCGCGAGAGGAGCAGTATCGGAAGCACCACCGCTGCGGCGAGCTCGATCAGGCCGACGTGGATATCGGTGCGCGCGAGGTCGAGCCCGGTCCACGCCTCGACCTGGATGAGCCGCAGAATCGCCTCCGCGGCCAGCGTGCCGCCCAGCAGCGCGACGGCGCCGACACGGTCGAATGGGCGCCGTGGCCGTGCCCACGCGCCGCCCGCCGCACCAAGCAGCGGTCCCACCACCACCGACACGCCAAGCCACACGCCTGCCGAGCGCGCCAAGTCGGCCACCGTGTTGCCGGCGATATAGATGGTCAGGTAGTACACCGCCACGGCCGCGACCAGGGCCGCGGAAGCGGTGATGGCGCCGGCGAGTGGAGCACCGGCCATGGCGCCGACCACAAACGCCGTCACCAGCCATGGACCGGCGGCGTTGGCCAGCGCGACGACGACGTGCAGGACGGTGTCCGCCGGCAGCCGGTCGCCGAACCCGCTGAACAGGCCCAGGGCCAGGCCCGACACCAGGGCCAGCAGCGCGTAGCTGCCGAGCGACCGCCCCTCAGCCACGCGTCGCGCCGGCAGCGACCCCCGGTCGCAGCCTGAGGAACTCGGTCACGTTCACGAGACCAAGGAACTGGCGCACGGGGAAGGGCATCAGCCGCCGCTGCGGATCCACGAACAGCTCCGGATCGGTCAGGCGGACGACTCGCCCACCGGTCTCGAGCTCGCACCCGCCGGCCGCCAGCACGTTCCGCACCCAGTCCACCTGCGAGCTGTAGGTCAGGGCGACCAGGTAGTCGTCACCGTCCCGGAACACGTTCACCGGCGCTCGGCGCGACCGGCCGGAGTGCCGGCCGATGTGGCGGATGACCCCGAACAGCGGCAGGTGACCCGCAACCAATCGGCTCACAGGATTGACAACGTGAACGGTGAACGGCCGGATGAACGCCATCCGCGGCTTCGGCGGCCTCGACTGGGATGCCATGGGTGAGCCGAGCCTAGCCCACCGCGCCGGATCGGTCCCACAGACGCGGTGCCATACTGATTGGCGTGACGCTCACCAAGAAGCCTGAGACGAGGCCGGCGCCCGCCTCGTGGGGCCTGGCCGCGCGCGGCAAGGTGCCGTGGGAGTACGCCGCCGCACCGGAGGCCACCGACCACATCACCATCCGGCCGGAATACGGCCTGTTCATCGACAACGAGTTCAAGCCCAGCCGCCCGCGCGCCACGTTCACGGTCATCAACCCGGCCACGGAGGAGCCGTTGGCCAAGGTGGCCAAGGCCTCCAGGGCCGATGTCAACCGTGCCGTGACGGCTGCCAGACGCGCTTACCAGCAGACGTGGTCGCGGCTGCCCGGCAGCGAGCGGGCCAAGTACCTGTATCGCATCGCGCGGATCATGCAGGAGCGCAGCCGCGAGTTCGCGGTGGTCGAGACCATGAACTCCGGCAAGCCCATCAAGGAATCGCGTGACGTGGACGTGCCGCTGGCGGCGGCGCATTTCTTCTACTATGCCGGCTGGGCGGACAAGCTGGACTACGCCTTCCCCGGCCGCGAGGCGCGGGCGCTGGGCGTGGCGGCGCAGGTCATTCCGTGGAACTTCCCGCTGCTGATGCTGGCGTGGAAGATCGCCCCCGCCCTGGCTGCCGGGAACACCGTCGTCCTCAAGCCCGCCTCCACCACGCCACTGACGGCGTACCTGTTCGCCGATGTGGTGCGACAGGCCGACCTGCCCCCGGGCGTGGTGAACATCATCACCGGGCCGGGTGAGATCGGGATGGAGCTGGTGAGCCACCCGGACGTCAACAAGGTCGCCTTCACCGGCTCCACGGCGGTCGGCAAGATGATCGCCCGCGCCGTGGCCGGCTCGCACAAGAAGCTGACCCTGGAGCTCGGCGGCAAGGCCGCCAACATCGTCTTCGACGACGCGCCGCTCGACCAGGCCATTGAGGGGATCATCAACGGCATCTACTTCAACCAGGGTGAGGTGTGCTGCGCCGGATCGCGGCTTTTCGCCCAGGAATCGGTCTA
>DATEOS010000054.1:0-9829 GCA_035273815.1 Candidatus Limnocylindria bacterium | reverse complement strand
ATGTAGATGACCGTAGCGATGCCGAGCGCGAGGAACATGGCCCTCGGCAACTGGCGGGCCGGGTTCGCCAGGTCCTTGGCCGTGAAGGTGATGATGCCGAAGCCGAGGAAGGCGAAGAAGGTCAACGCCACGCTCGAGATGATGTCGCGCACCGGCGGGTAGCCGGACGGCGCCAGCAGCGACGGGTCCATGTTGACGAGCGTGACCACCGCGAAGACGACGAGGATCCCGACGACCACGTACACGATCACGGTCTGGGCGCTCGCGACGAGATTCGACCCGACGATGTTGACCGCGGTCATGACGACGATGATCAGCGCGGCGAAGAACTTGGCCCAGGCCGCGTTCTCGTCGGCGAAGATGGCGCTGGCGTAGCTGCCGAAGGAGACGGCGACCATCGCGGTCACGATCGCGTTGGCCGAGTACGTCAGCCAGGCGGTGATGCCGGTGACGTGGCCCTCGCCGAAGCCCTTGGCCACATACTCGATCAGGCCGCCCGCCGACGGGTAGCGGGCGCCGAGCTTGGCGAACGAATAGCCCTGCAGCAGAGCGATGACCCCCGCGATGAGGAACGACAACCAGACGGCCGCGCCGGCGACCTCGCCGGCCGCGCCGAGCAGTGCGAAGATCCCCGCGCCGACCATCGCCCCGACGCCGATGAACGCGGCCTGCCGTACGGACAGGTGGGTCGTCGCTGGAGTTGTCATGGCTGCCGTCCTTCGGTCAGCGGTACGGCGGCACCGCGGGTGCCGGCGTCATGCGGCTGCGCTGGGTCAGGTAGACGGGAATGCCGAGCAGCAGGGCGCCGGCGGCCAGCAGGAACGGAGCCCAGTAGACCCAGAGGCTGTTGCCGGTGTTGCGCGAGTACCAGA
Source organism: Candidatus Limnocylindria bacterium (assembly GCA_035273815.1). Classification (GTDB taxonomy): domain Bacteria; phylum Chloroflexota; class Limnocylindria; order QHBO01; family QHBO01; genus DASSCW01. The sequence continues at coordinate 8,957 of DATEOS010000054.1, read as the reverse complement.
TGAACAGGATCGAGAAGACGAGCGCCAGTACGGCGACCGTCACGTCCCGGACGAACCGCGGCGTCTGCATCGTCCGGTGGTCGGCCAGCCGCCACTTCAGCTGGGCAAGCGCCGAGAACCCGTACGGGATCGCCGCGGTGATGCCGGTCATCAGGACCAGCGTCGTGAACACGGTGGCGCCGCCGGAGCCCAGGTAGTTGATGATCATCGCGACCGAGGCGAGGACGGTGGACGCCACGATGCCGAACGCCGGGACGCCGCTGCGCGAGATTCGCTTGAACGCCGGCGGGAAAAGGCCGTCCTTCGCCGCGGCCAGCGGCATCTCGGCGCAGATCATCGTCCAGCCGTTGAGCGCCCCGAAACCGGAGATGATGACTGCGATGGCCATGATGTTGCCGGCCCAGGTGCCACCGAACATGGCGTTGACGGCGTCGGAGAACGGCGCGCTCGCCTCCGACAGCTGCGAGGTCGGCAGAATGCCGAACACGGCGACGAGCGAGAGCAGGTAGACGATGGCGGTTGCGATCGTCCCGAGGATCGTCGCCCGTGGGATATTGCGGTCGGGGTCACGCACCTTCGCCGCCGCCACGGCCGCGGTCTCCACTCCCAGGTAGCTGAACAGCGCGATCGCCATCCCGCCGCCGATCGCGGCGATCGTGCTCTCCCCGCTGACGTTCCACGGGGTGAAGTTGGCGCTCTTGATGTAGAACAGGCCGACGGTGGACACGAACGCGAGCGCCACGAACTTCACCACCGTGGTGATCACCTGCACCGAGCCCATGTTCTTCACGCCGGAGAGGTTGATCGCGGCCGGGATCCAGAGCCCGACCAGCACCAGCAGCACGGAGATCAGCTTGTCGTGGTCCTTGTTGATGAAATGCTCGACGTACAGGACCCAGCCCACCGCGATCGCGGCGTTGCCGGCCCAGGCGGTGATCCAGTAGGACCACGCGTTGGCGAAGCCGAGCGGGTTGCCGAACGCGACCCGCGCGTAGGCATACGGACCGCCGTCGGCCGGCAGCCGTCGCGACAGGGCCGCGAACAGCAGCGCCAGCGCGAGCGCGCCCACGGTCGTGAGCGCCATGGAGACCAGCGTGATCGGGCCGTAGAACGCCAGTGACGTCGGCAGGTTGAAGACGCCGACGCCGATGATGCTGCCGACGATGAGCGCCATCGCTGCCGGCAGGCCGAACTGGTGGGCGCCGGCACCGGCCGCACGTTCCCCGGCGGGACCGGCGGTGTCAGGCGGGACGTCGATTCGATCGGTCATGACCGACTCCCTGTGTCGCGACGGCGCTGGGGTGGCACGCCACTCGGCGCCGTCAGGTCCGCTGTCAGGCGAGGGTGGCGACGAGGATCGCCTTGATGGTGTGCAGCCGGTTCTCGGCCTGGTCGAACACGATGCTGGCCGGCGAGTCGAAGACCTCGCCGGTGACTTCGAGGCCGGAGGTCATCCCGGTGTGCTCCATGATCTCCCGGCCGACCACCGTGTTCGTGTCGTGGAAGGCCGGCAGGCAGTGCATGAACTTGACCGCGCGATTCCCGGTCTTCTCGAGGAGCCCCGCGTTGACCTGGTACGGCGCGAGCAACCGGACCCGGTCGGTCCAGACGTCCTTGGCCTCGCCCATCGAGACCCAGACGTCGGTGTGGATGAAATCGACGCCGGCGACGGCGTCCGCGGCGCTGTCGGTGACCGTGACCCGGGCGCCCGTGCGACCGGCGATGTCCTCGGCGAGTTGGACGATGTCCTTCGGCGGCTGCAGCCCGGCCGGGCCGGCGAGCCGGACGTCGCTACCCATCAGGGCACCCATGACCAGCAGCGAGCGGCCCATGTTGAATCGGCAATCTCCGACGTAGGCATACGCGAGTTGGTCGTAGGGCTTGTTGCTGGCCTCGTGCATGGTGAGGAAGTCGGCCAGCATCTGCGTGGGGTGCCACTCATTGGTCAGACCGTTATACACCGGCACGCCCGCGTGCGCCGCGAGGGCTTCGACGTCGGCCTGTTCGTTGCCGCGGAACTCGATGGCGTCGTACATGCGGCCGAGGACGGCGGCGGTGTCCGCGACCGACTCCTTGTGCCCGAGCTGGGAGCCGGACGGGTCGAGGTAGGTCACGTGCGCGCCCTGGTCGTAGGCGGCGACCTCGAACGCGGACCGGGTCCGGGTCGACGTCTTCTCGAAGATGAGGGCGATCTCCTTGCCGTCGAGGTGCTTGGCCTCCGTGCCGGCGTACTTCGCCAGCTTGAGGGCTTCGGCGAGCCGCAACAGATAGCGCAGTTCGACCGGCTGGAAGTCGATCTCCTTGAGGAAGCTGCGGTTCTTCAGATTGAACGCCATGGTCGGCTCCCGATCGCGTCAGAACGCGGCGTCACGCTGCAGGGGACAGGTCATGCAGTGCGAGCCACCGCGGCCACGACCGAGCTCGAAGCCCTCGATCGTGATCACCTCGATGCCCGCCTTGCGCAGCAGGGCGTTGGTACTCGTGTTGCGCTCGTACGCCACGACGACGCCGGGCTCGAGGGCGACCACGTTGTTGCCGTCGTCCCACTGCTCGCGCTCGGCCCCGAAGCTGTCGCCGCCGGTCTCGACGATCCGCATGTCTCCCACATCGAGCACGCGGCCCATCATCTGGGGCAACGACGCATAGGTCTCCTCGACCACGAGGTCGTCGGCGTCGTCGCCAGGCCGGACCGTCCAGATCCGCGCGCCGGCGACCACCTGCGGGAACGCGGTCACCAGATCGCGGTCGCACATCGTGATGACGGTGTCGAGATGCATGTAGCTGCGCGACTTCGGCAGCAGCACGGCCAGCACGACCCGAGCCGAGCCGGCCCGGAACAATGAGCGCGCGATCCACAGCACCGCCTGCGGAGTGGTGCGCTCGCCCATCCCGATCATCACCGCGCCGTTGCCGATCGGCTGCACGTCGCCGCCCTCGACGTGGGTGCGTCCCCAGTCCTGGTCCGCACCGCCCAGCCAGATCGGGAACTTCTCGGCGCTGAACATCGGGTGGAAGCGGTACACCGCCTCCATGATCATCGTCTCCGGCTTGCGAGCCGGCTTGGTCATCGGGTTGAGCGTGACGCCATCGAAGATCCAGCAGGACGGGTCGCGCTGGAAGAGGAAGTTGGGCAGCGGCGGCAGCAGCATGGTCGTCGACGAGGCCGACTCCCAGACCAGCCCGAGGTCCCGGGCGACGTCGGCCTTGGTGACCCCGCCGATGAGGAAATCCGCGACCAGGGCGGGCTCAGCCTCGTCGACCCACTCCCGGGCCCGCCGCGAGGCGGTGATGCCGACCTCGTGCTCGGTGAGGATGTGGGTGCCGACCCACTCCTTCGCACCCGGTTCGGCCAGCGCCTCGGCGAAGAGCCGCTCGACCTCGTACACCTCCACCCCGCGCTCCCGCATGGCCGCGCTGAACGCGTCGTGCTCCTTCTGGGCCCGCTCCACCCACAGGACGTCGTCGAACAGCAGTTCCTCGGCGTTCGACGGGGTCAGCCGAGTGTGCTCCAGCCCGGGCCGGTGCACCATGACCTTCCGGAGCTTGCCGACCTCGGAATGCACGCCGAATGACATGTTGACCACCTCGTCACGCCAGGCTCGTCCGGCGCCGGCAGGCTCTGGACGCACGGTGAACTTCTTCCGTTCGCGCCCCCAACTCCTCATCTCCGGTGGATGAACTGGCCCGGCACGGACCCGGCGTAGCGTCCGTACGCGGTCGCCGGCGGTGCCATCCGGTCGCCTGCGCGACCGGACATGGCTCGAGTCATCCCAAGACCCGCCGCCGTACTTTTCGAGCGGAAACCGGCGTTCACTCCGCGGACCACTCCGGCAAGCAACCGGCGACGCCGAGGACTGAGAACGTATGCCCAGCACCATCTGGTCCCGTTCAGATCATCCTTCACGGATGACGTCATCGGGGCGGATACAGGACGCCACTAGCACACGGAGCGGGCAGGCCTGCGTGCCCACTCAACCAGTGGCTGCCGGTAGGTCAGTCGCGCGGTGCCGTCCGACAGGAGGCTGATATGCGGATCGTGATCGCACTTGGCGGCAACGCGCTGCTGCGGCGGAGCGACCCGATGACCATAGAGGTCCAGCGGCGCAACGTCGCGATCGCGGCCGAGGCGATCGCGCCGCTGGCCGCGGAGCACAGCATCGTGGTCGTGCACGGCAACGGGCCGCAGGTGGGCCTGCTGTCCCTGCAGGCCGAGTCCTACCAGGGGGCGGAGCCGTACCCACTGGACGTGTTGGACGCCGGCACACAGGGTATGATCGGCTACCTGATCCAGCAGGAACTGCGGAGCCTGCTGCCGCCGGAGACTCAAGTGGCGACCCTGCTCACCATGATCGTGGTCGACCCGGGCGACCCGGCGTTCGCCAGCCCGACGAAGTTCGTCGGGCCCGTCTACCCCAAGGAGACCGCCGACGCACTCGCCGCCGAGAAGGGGTGGGCGTTCCGGCCGGACGGTGCCACCTGGCGGCGGGTGGTGCCGTCGCCCGAACCCCGGCGCATTCTGGAGATCGAGCCCATCACCTGGCTGCTCGAGCGGGGGGCAGTGGTCATCTGCGCCGGCGGCGGTGGCATCCCCACGATGATCCCGGCATCGGAGCCGGGCGCGCTGGTGGGCGTCGAGGCGGTCATCGACAAGGATTTCGCGGGCGAGCTGCTCGCCGAGGACGTTGGCGCCGACCTTTTCCTCATGGCCACCGACGTCGACGGTGTCTACCTGGGCTGGGGCACGCCGGAGCAGCGGCGGCTGGACCGGGTGACGCCGGCGGACCTGGCCGGCCGCCAGTTCGCGGCTGGGTCCATGGGGCCCAAGGTCGAGGCGGCAGCTCGTTTTGCCTGGAAAACCGGCGGCCGGGCGGCGATCGGCTCCCTCGCTGACATCGCCGAAATCGTCGCGGGGAACGCCGGCACGAACGTGGTCGCCGGGACGGGGACGGCGTGACCAGGCCGGCCCTCCCGCCGGTGTCCGGCCTCGCGCCCCAGCCGGACCGGCAGGTCTGGCACACGCTCAGCGCCGACCAGGCGCTCCAGGCGCAGGATGTCGACGGGCAGCGGGGCCTCAGCGCTGCCGAGGTGAGCTCTCGGACCCAGCGGTTCGGCCTTAACGAGTTCGCCGCGGCCGAGGCGGAGCCGCGGTGGCGCGCGTTCGTGCGCCAGTACGCCGACCCGATGCAGATCGTGCTGCTGGTGGCCGGGATCGTGAGCCTCTACCCGGTCAAGGAGCTGGAGACCGGCCTCGTGCTGATCCTCCTGACGCTGTTCAATGCGGTTCTCGGCCTGCGGCAGGAGGGAAAGGCAGCCGCGGCCGTCGCCGCCCTGCAGAAGATGATGATCGTCAGGGCCAGGGTCACACGCGACGGCGAGCTGGAGCAGATCCCCGCCGAGCAGCTCGTCCCCGGCGATGTCGTCTCGATTGAAGCGGGCGACATCATCCCGGCCGACGGAAGGTTGCTGCGGGCGGCGACGCTGGAGGTCGCGGAGTCCGCCCTCACGGGTGAGAGCCTGCCGGTCTCGAAGGGCAACGATCCGGTGGCGGGAGTTGACACGCCGCTGGGGGACCGGACCGACATGGTCTACATGAACACCAACGTGACCCGCGGCGCCGGCGAGTTCGTCGTCACCGCGACCGGGATGGCGACCGAGGTCGGCCACATCTCGGGCATGCTGGCCGCGGAGGAGGTCACCAAGACGCCGCTGACCCGCCAGCTCGACAAGCTCACGCGTCAGATCCTCTGGATCGCCGGCGTCGCGCTGGTCGTCTCGGCGGCGCTGAACCTGGCCCGTGGCGACACCTTCACCGCTGTCTTCACCGCCGCGATCGCCTTCGCTGTCGGCGCCCTGCCGGAAAACCTGCCCGCGGTGGTCACCACGGTCCTCGCCTACGGGACGCAGTCCTTGGCTGAGGCTGGCGCGATCATGAAACGGATGCAGTCGACCGAGACCCTCGGCTCGACCTCGGCGATCAACTCGGACAAGACCGGGACGCTCACGCTGAACCAGATGACCGCGGTCGCGATGGCGGTCGTGGGCCGCCGGTACGCGGTCGAGGGCCAGGGCTATTCGACCCACGGGCAGATCACCAGGGTGGCCGGGCAGACCGAGATTCCGCTGGACCAGTTCCTGATGCCGATGGTGCTGGCGTCGGACGCGGTCCTGTCCGGCGACGAGATGATCGGCGACCCGACCGAGGGCGCGCTGGTGGCGCTGGCGGCCAAAGGCGGCGTGGACGCCGCCTCGACCAGGCAGGCGTACCCGCGGATCGCCGAGCTCCCCTTTGATGCCGCCTACAAGCTGATGGCCACTTTCCATCAGATGACCGACGAGTCGGGGACGCCGGTGGTCCGCTGCTTCGTCAAGGGCGCACCGGACCAGCTGCTCTCCCGCGCCGCGACGGTCTACGACGCCGACGCGGGGCCGGTCCCGGCCGACGGCGACTTCAAGCAGCGTTACCTGGCCGAGAACCAGCGCCTCGGTGAGCAGGGTCTGCGGGTGCTGGCCACCGCCCGCAAGGACTTCGACCCGGCTACCTTCGACCCCCGCGCTGACCTGCTCCCGCTGGTGGATGACCTGGAGATGCTCGCCCTGGTCGGGATCGTGGACCCGCCGCGGCCCACGGCCAAGGCGTCCATCGCGACGGCCAAGGACGCGGGCATCAGGGTCCGGATGATCACTGGCGACCATGCGGTCACCGCGGCTTCGATCGCCGGCCAGCTGGGCATCGACGGCAAGGTGATCACCGGGGCCGAGTTCGAGTCGATGAGCGACGCCGAGGCGCTGGGCGCGATCGACGAAGTCGGGGTGATCGCCAGGGTCACGCCCGAGCACAAGGTCCGCCTGGTGGACATGCTCAAAGAGCGGGGCGAGATCGTGGCCATGACCGGCGACGGGGTGAACGACGCGCCCGCGCTGAAGAAGGCCGACATCGGGATCGCGATGGGGATCACCGGGACGGAGGTGACCAAGGAAGCCGCGGTGATGATCCTCACCGACGACAACTTCTCCACGATCGTCAAGGCGGTGGAACTCGGCCGCGGGCTCTACGACAACTTGGTCAAGTACATCCGGTTCCAGATGGGCTGCCTGTTCGGCTTCATCATCTCCTTCCTCGGCGCCAGCATCTTCAACATCACCGGCGGTGTGCCGTTCCTGCCGCTGCAGACGTTGTGGATCAACTTCACCACCCTGCTCTTCCAGGCCATCGGGCTCGGCTACGGCCGGCCCGCCGCCGGCCTGATGGACCGCAAACCCCGCCGGCCGGACCAGCCCATCCTGACCCGGGGGCTGTTCGTGTGGCTCATCACGGCCGGGCTGCTCATGGGCGCCGGCACCCTCGGGGTCCTCAGCTGGGCCGAGCAGGATCGCACCCCGGCGATCGCCCACACGATGGGCGTCGTCACGTTCTCGCTGTACGCCCTGTTCTTCTCGATCGCCACCAGGGACGAACGGCGGACGGTATTCAGCCTCGACACGTTCTCCGACAAAACCTTCAACATCGCCACCGGGGTGTCGGTCCTGACGCTCATCCTGGCCACCGTCTTCGGGCCGCTGCAGAAGTTCCTCGAGACGACCAGCCTCGACATCCAGCAATGGCTCATCTGCACGGGCACCGCGCTGTCGATCATCGTCGTCTCCGAAATTCGGAAGGCGATCCGGCGGCGCGCCGCTGCGGCGGACGCGGATCGTGTTGCTCGCCGGTGAGGGTGTCGGCCGGGTCGGGGCGGCGCTGCGAAGGGACGGGCGGTAACGAGGAGGAGAGTGTCGTGGCCGATCTGCCCGGGGCCGCGACCCCTGCGGTGAGCGCGGACCGCTGGGCACGGTAATGAGCGTTTCTGACCTGGCCATCGTGGCGGCGCTGGTGTTCGGATGGGGCACGCTGTCAGCCCGGCTGGAACACTTCGATGTCACCGGCCCGATCACGTTTGTCCTTGCCGGGCTGCTGCTCACCCATGGGCCGCTCGCTGTCCTCGGCTCCGCACCCAGCAATGAAGTGATCAAAAGGCTGGCGGAGTTCACTCTCGCCTTGGTCCTGTTCTCTGACGCATCGCGGGTCGGGCTGCATGAGCTGCGGGCAGACGCGCGCGTATACCTGAGGCTGCTCGGGGTAGCGCTCCCGCTGACGATCGGCCTGGGAACACTGCTGGCGTTTGCCCTGGTCAGCGGCGACAACATCTGGCTGGCGCTGCTGGTGGGCGCGGCGCTGGCGCCGACTGATGCGGCACTGGGCGCGGGCATGATGACCAACCCGGCGGTACCAGCAAGGATCCGCCGCCTGATCAACGTCGAAAGCGGCCTCAACGACGGGATTGCCACGCCCGTTGTCCTCGTCGCCCTGGCGGGAGCGGCAGCGGGAGCCGAACCCGCCGGCCACGGCCCAGCCGCGGCCGTTGCCGAGCTCCTTCTGGGCATTCTGGTCGGCGTGGCCGTGGGCGGCGCCGGTGGCCTGCTGGTGAAGGCGGCACGCGGTCGTGGCTGGGCCGCGGAAGGCTTCGCCGGCCCGGCGGTGCTGGGCCTTGCGGTGTGTGCCTATGCGTCCGGGGTGGCGCTGCACGGCAACGGTTTCATCGCCGCTTTCGTCGGTGGCCTCGCGTTCGGCACCGTAGCGGGCCGGCGCGGCGAGCCCCTGGCGCCCTTCGTCGAGGAAACGGGTGCCTTGGTATCGCTGCTGGTCTGGATGGCGTTCGGCGCCGTCGCCGTCGCACCGGCAGCAGAGGCCCTGACCTGGCAGGTTGCGCTGTACGCCGTCCTGAGCCTCACGGTGGTACGGATGGTTCCGGTGGCGGTCGCACTGGTAGGCGCGCGGCTCGGCCGGGCGACGATCGGCCTGGTCGCCTGGTTCGGGCCTCGCGGCTTGGCGTCGGTGGTGTTCGCCCTGCTGGCGCTGGAAGAGCTGGGCAGCCAGGCCGCTGGTCAGGCCGTCGCCGTGATTACGATCACCGTGCTGCTCA
>DATEOS010000053.1:0-3198 GCA_035273815.1 Candidatus Limnocylindria bacterium | reverse complement strand
TCGGGTCGCTGGTGGCGTTCATGGTGCTGCTGCGCCCGGTCGGCTGGATCGTGGCCGCCGCGGTGCTGTTCTGGGGGGTCGCCTACGCCCTCGGGTCCCGCCGACCGATCTTCGACGTCTCGGTCGCTCTGGTCATGTCCTCGCTGATCCAGCTGACCTTCGGGTACCTGCTGGGCCTGAACCTGCCGGCCGGCTTCCTCGCGGGGGTGATGTGAGGTGGACCAGCTCAGCAACCTGATGCAGGGGTTCAGCCTGGCGCTGACCCCGATCAACCTGGTCTGGGTGGTCGTCGGCTGCGTGCTGGGCACGGCGGTCGGCGTGCTGCCCGGGCTGGGCTCGGCGATGGCGGTGGCGCTCCTGCTGCCGGTGACCTTCTCGCTGGACCCGGTCGGTGCGTTCATCATGTTCGCCGGCATCTACTACGGCGGCCTGTTCGGTGACTCCACGACCGCCATCCTGATGAACACCCCCGGCAACTCGACGGCTATCGCGTCCACCTTCGAGGGCCATCGGATGGCCAAGCGCGGGCGGGCGCCGCAGGCCCTGGCCACGGCCGCGATCGGCGCGTTCACCGGAGGCCTGCTGGCCACCATCCTGGTGGTGTTCTTCGCGCCGGTGCTGGCCGAGCTGGCCACGGTGTTCGGCCCGGCCGAATACTTCGCGCTGGCCATCGTCGCCTTCGTGGCCACCGCCGCGGTGGTCGCCGACTCCGCGGTCAAGGGCCTCTCCGCCCTGGCCATCGGGCTGGCGATCGCCCTGGTCGGGGTGGACGCCATCAGCGGCGCCGCGCGCTATACGTTCGGCATCCCGTCGTTGCTCGACGGCATCGACATCGTGGTGATCACGGTCGGGCTGCTGGCCCTGGGCGAAGTGCTGTTCATCGCCTCGCGCATCCACAAGGACCCGGAGGCGACCGCCATGAAGATCAGTGGCCGCCCCTACCTGAGCGGGAAGGAGTTCCGGGAGGCGCTGCCGGCATGGCTGCGCGGCTCGGCTTTCGGGGTGCCGTTCGGGGCCATCCCCGCGGGCGGGGCCGAGATCCCGACCTTCCTGGCCTTCGGGCTGGAGCGGAACCTGGACAGGCGCCGCGCCGACCCGCAGTTCGGCACCGGCGCGATCCGCGGCCTCGCCGCGCCGGAGTCGGCGGCCAACGCCACTGCCGGCTCGGCTATGGGCTCACTGCTCGCGCTCGGCCTGCCCACCTCGGCCACCGCGGCGATCATGCTGGCGGCGTTCCAGCAGTACGGGATGCAGCCGGGCCCGCTGCTGTTCGTCCGCAACGGTGAGCTGGTGTGGGCGCTGCTGGCCAGCCTGTTCGTCGGCATGATCGTACTGCTGGTGATCAACCTGCCGTTCGCGCCGCTGTGGGCGAAGCTGCTGATGATCCCCAAGCCCTACCTCTACGCGGGCATCACGGTGTTCTCCGCGCTCGGCGTGTACGCCTCCTCCGGGTCGATCTTCGACGTGGCGATGCTGACGGTGATCGGGCTGCTCGGCTTCGCGCTGCGCCGGTTCGGGCTGCCGCTGGCCCCGGTGCTGATCGCCGTGATCCTGGGGCCGCTGGCCGAGACCAGCCTGCGCCGCGCGCTGGCCATCAGCGAAGGCGACCCGGGAGCGCTGTTCTCCTCGGGGTTGACCATCACGCTCTACTGCCTGCTGCTACTCGGCCTCGTCTGGGTCGCATTCTCCCGGCTACGCAACCGCGCGCAGGCGGACATCTGATCCCGCCTTGGCCGAGACGGCTCCGGCGCGCCGACTTCGACCTGCTCAACCGCGTCCCTCCAAGTCCGCGAACGACTCCTCATCCCGCCCATCATCGGCATCCTCGACCGCCCACGCGCCCAACAACTCACCGGCACTGACTCCGAGGCTAAGTGACCGATGTTCGGACCCCTTCAACACAACTCTCGAAAGAAGGTGTGGCCGTGACGATTTTGGTGACAGTGAGCGTGAATCTGGCAGAGCCTGTCACTCTGCATGAGCTCAGGAAGTTCTTGGAGACGGTCGAGCAGAACGGTGCAGACGCCGACATGGATCTTCGTGAGTACGACGAGAACAACGACCTGGTCGGCCTCGCCGCCGTCGGCGAGCTGAGTGCGAGCGAGTCGGAGAGCAATGAAATCGAGGAGGAGGAGAGCGCTGAAGCACAGCCTGACGAGGAATCAGACTCCTGACGGCTCAGTCCCTGTCGACGAATCGCCCCGCCTGCGCGGAGCGCGCGGGGCGCGCCGTCAGTACTCGTAGGAACTTGCCGGATTCGACGACTGCCGACAGGGCAATCCTGGCGGCCAGCACGCTCATTTCAGAAAGCAGCATGAGCGGCGCCGGCGGCAAGGTGTCATTGTCGTCCTGAGCGCGCCTCGGCCCGTCGACCGGAACCGCATCACCCGAGTGATCAGCGGGAACGTCTCCGTCTTCTCGACCTCGAGACTCCTGAGAGATCTTGCCTGCCGCGGCGCTGAGCTCGATCCAGCGTCGACTCCGCCTCATGGGAAGCTTTTCCCGTTCCGATCCGACGTCACGCTTCATGCCATCTCCAGCCACAGAACTGTTCGCAGGCCGCAGCGGATCGATCGTACTCGGGTCCGGCGTCCGGCATAAGGTGGGCGAGAGCTGAAAGTGAGCTCATGCGGGCCTTTGTCAGCGGCCGTCCTCAGGGGATACTTGGCAGGTGGACCGCCTGGATCAGCTGTTCGCCCGGTCTGCACGAGAGATCGAGGCCCACTCGCCGATCCTCGGAGAGACCGAGGCCGGCCAACAACTTCTTCGCGAGTCGGCGTTCCTGCTTGCCGGGCTGCGACTGTGGGCGCAGGATCAGTACAGGTCGGATCGAGCAGTCAGAGATCTGCTCGAGAGATGCGACACCGGTGAACTCCACGCGGTCGCTCATGAACTGCGCTCCGGCCACACGCCCGGCGCAGAGGTCGCCGGCCAGTTCATCGTGACGATCACGGACAAGCCAGCTGCAGAGCTGGCGATTGTTGCGAGCTGCGCCGTGGCGGCACTGTGACCGGACCAGCAGGTCGATCAAGGACCGAAATCGTCGAGGTGTGCTCATCGACCGACGAGGTCGTCGAGCAGTGCAGTCCCTTCTTCGAGATCCAGCGCGGTGTGCGCGGGCTCGAGAGCGAGACCCCACGTCGCCATCGCGATGGCGACGGAGGGCTGGATCCCGACAACGACGGTCTGCGCGCCGCG
>DATEOS010000052.1:0-2949 GCA_035273815.1 Candidatus Limnocylindria bacterium | reverse complement strand
AACCTCGATGTCACGGAGGTGGATCGGTGAGGCCGGCACGACGTCGGAGAACGTCGCCTGCTTGATGATCGGGTACGTCGCGTTCTCCGTGTCGTTGTCCGTGCCGAACGCGAAGTAGTTGTTCTCCTTCTTCGCCGAGGTGTACACCCAGCGCCGCTGATCACGGCTGAACGGCCGCTCGGCGTCATTGCTCGTGATGATGTACTGGCGCAACTCCGGACCGATCGACTCCAGCAGGTACCGCAGGCGCGCGATGACCGGGAAGTTGCGGCGCAGGGCGTGTTCCTTCTGCAGCAGGTCCGATACCGCGACCCCGGCGACAGCAGCTGCGGGAGCCAGTGCGGCGAGCATCCGCTTCTTCATGCAACCCAGCCTGCCACAATGGGCACGCCGGAATCGGGGATTCTCCGTGCCATATCCACTGTGAGGCTAGGCATACCAAAGGTTTTCGCGGATCAGCGCTGGGCGGTGGCGGCCAGGCTGCCCAGCAGCCGCACCGCATCCGCGCTCGGTGATCCCGGCTGCGCCTGGTACACCACGAGCTCCTGGCCGGGCGCGGACCGCACCGCGAAGGTCTGCATGCTCAGCGTCAGATCGCCGACATCAGGGTGCCGGAAGCTCTTGACCGCCAGAGCCTTTCCTCGGACATCGTGGCGCGCCCACAGCTCGGCGAACTCCTCGCTGGTGTTCAGCAGTTCGGTGAGGATCGCGGTGACCCGCGGATCACCGGGCGCTTCGCCGTGGTTGCGGCGCAAGCCGGCCACCGCGTTGGCCGCGACGGCCGGCCAGTCGACATAGAACTGCCGGGCCCGCGGCTCGGTGAACACCAGCGCCAACAGGTTTCCGCGGGCGCCGAAGGCACCGAACATCGCCTCGGCGATGGGGTTGGCGGCCAGCACATCGTAGGCCCGGTTGTAGACCAGCGCCGGGTTGTCCGGCCAGGCGGCCAACAGCTGCAGCAGTGCGGGATCCACCCGGTCGGCGACCGCGGCCCGGCGGGGGCGCGACGCCAGCCCCGCCATCCGGAACAGGTGCTCACGACCCTCGTCATCGAGACCGAGGGCGGCCGCGAGCGCATCGCACACCTGCGCCGACGGGGAGCGTTCCCGGCCCTGTTCCAGCCGGATGTAGTAATCCACGCTGACCCCTGCCAGGTGCGCCACTTCCTCCCGCCGCAGCCCGGGCACCCGGCGCTGCCCGATGCTGGTCAGACCGGCATCCCCGGGGCTGACCAGGGCACGCCTGCTGCGCAGATACTCCCCCAACTCCCCGGCCATAGGCCCACAGTAGGTGCAGCGGTGGCCGGCTGCCTGGGTGTAGCGCACCCTGGCAGCCGGTCCGGACGGCCCGCACGCTGATGCCATGACCGAACAGAAGATCGTCCTCGTCACCGGCGCCACCAGTGGGATCGGCGCGGCCGTCGCCACCCGACTGGCCGCGCACGGCCACCGGGTGGTCGCCGGCGCCCGGCGCGAAGACCGGCTCGCCGCACTGGCCGCTGACGACATCGACGTGCGCAGACTGGACGTGACCGACCGTGCCGACTTCGCCTCGTTCGTGGACTGGGCGGTATCCACGCACGGTCGCATCGATGCCCTCGTCAACAACGCCGGGGTGATGCCACTGTCCCGGCTGGATGCGCTGCTGGTCGACGAGTGGGACGCCATGATCGACGTCAATGTCCGCGGGTTGCTGCACGGTATCGCGGCGGCCCTGCCGCATTTCCAGCGCCAGGGCACCGGACATTTCGTCACCGTCGCCTCGATCGGCGCCCACCAGGTGGTACCGACCGGGGCGGTGTACTGCGCCACCAAGTACGCCGCCTGGGCGATCACCGAGGGCCTGCGCCAGGAGCTGGACCCTGGGATCCGGGTGACCACCATCTCGCCCGGAGTCGTGGAATCCGAACTGGCCGAATCGATCACCGACCCGGGCGCCGCCGAGGCGATGCGCACCTACCGCGCCGACTCGATTCCGCCGGACGCCATCGCCCGGGCAATCGGCTACGCCCTGGACGAATCACCCGAGGTCGATGTCAACGAGGTGATCGTCAGGCCGGCACGCCAGCGCTGACGATCTCGTCCACCAGCCCCCAGGACAGCGCCGTCTCCGCGTCGATGGCCTGGCCGGACAGCACGAGATACGCGGTGCGCCAACGGCCGATCCGTCGGGTGATGCTCACCGTGCCACCGGCGCCGGGAATCAGCCCGAGCGTGAGTTCGGGCAGCCCCAATACCGCCGCCGGATCACAACTCACCCAGCCGCAGTAGGCGGCCATCTCCAGGCCGCTGCCCAGCACCTGACCGTGCACGTGAGCCCGGCAACGCCGGCCCAGCCGGGCGGACAACTCGTCGAGTACCAGGGCCGGGCTGTGCCGGGTACGCGCCAGGTGCGCACTGGACGGGTCGGCGAACGAGCCGAATTCGGCGAGATCCCCTCCGCTGCAGAAGGACCGGCCGTTGCCGCCGAGTACCACCTCGTCCACCGACGGGTCCAGCCTGGCGATTTCGAGGGCCTCCAGCAGTGCCGCCCGGGCATCCGTGGAGAACGCATTGTGCCGCTGGGTCCGGTTGAAGCGCACGTGCAGGGTGTTCCCGTCGCGGTGTACCCGCACCGGATCCGGCAGCTGGGGCACGGTCGCCGGACCGCGGTCGGCCAGCCACCGGGCGAACTCGGGGCCGGCCTGCAGCGTCGAATAGGCCAGCGATTCGGTGATCACCCCGCTGAATGTCGGTGCGGCAGGCTCGAATGCGCGCAGCACGTCATCGCACACCGCGGCGGACTGCGGCCATGTCGCGCAGCGTTGTTCCAGCTGTGCCAGGGTGTCCTCGACCGAGGTGACGGTGACCGCCCGGCGGTCATCGCAGGCGGATTCGGTCAGCGTGAATGTCGCACGCTCGACCGGGGTTCCGATGCCGACGACGATCCCGCCGGGCAGGTCGACGAGTG
>DATEOS010000051.1:0-4303 GCA_035273815.1 Candidatus Limnocylindria bacterium | reverse complement strand
ACGCTGATCCGCGCCTCGGGTTCCTTGCCGCCGCCGGTTTCGATGCGCACCTCGGCGACACCGAACAGGCGGTGCAGCAGGTTGCGGGTGGCATCGAGATTCTGAATCCGCCCGTAGGGGACGTGCCGCTCGTTGCGGAAGAAGAGGCCCGACCGGATGACCAGCTCGCCGCCCTCGTAGCCCACGCGGAACGTGAGATAGCGAATGACGGCGGCAATGGTCGCCGGAACGAGAAACAGCAGCAGCCACACCTGCCAGTTCTCCAGCTCGAGGCTGTCGGGCAGCCAGGAGTTCATCCACCGGCCCGGCCACCAGCGCCCCGCACTGTTGCCGCCAGTTGCGGGAGACGACCGCAGGCTCGAGACCATCAGCACGAGCGCCGGCAGCGCGAACGCCTTGAGGCTGCCGGCCAGCGCGAACAGGATGGACGCCGGGTGCAGCCGGTGTTCAGACGGCATCGTTGCGATCCGCTGGCAGCAGGTGGTCGCGGATGCGCCCTGCGACCGCGTGCTCGAGGCCGGACAGGGTGACCTCGGAGTTCGCAGTGCCGGCGGTGTGGATGACCAGCGTCCCCAACCCGAACCGGCGCTCCAGTGGACCCTGTGACACGTCGGTGTGCTGCACCCGCGAGCGCGGCACGCTGGTCACTTCCCGCCAGTAGACGCCGCGGCGAATCTCGATGCCCAGGCCGTCAACCCGATACGACACGTGGCGATACGCGATCGCGGGCCAGCGCCGCAGTTGCCACGCCGCCACGCCAACCAGCGCCAGCCACAGCGGCACGAGCACCAGGCCTGACCACAGGCGCCCGCTGGCGATCCAGAACGAGAGCGTCGCGACGAGCGACAGACCCGCGAGGAAGACGGTGGCGATGGCGTTGTGAATCTGCCGCAGCGGCACGTAGCGGGGATCGAGCGGATAGTCGATGCCGTCGGCAATGGTCGAACGCTCGGAGTCGGTCACGGATGGATTCACAGACGTTTCGAGGACGGGTGCCGTTCCAGAGCTGGCGTCGCCGCGGTCGGGGCCAATCATTCAGCCGTTCTTACATCAGATACAGCGTTTTCTACGCCCGGGAACGCCAAGATCGCTCGAACGTTGGGCCAAACGCCTGGCACCAGGGTTGCTCTCCCCGACTTGGGACCTGACGAGCCTGTTCGCTCGCGGCCGCCGGCCAGCAGGCCGTGGCGCAAGTCCCGCGTCGCACCGAGACGGGCGAGGCGCCCGGCTGGCAAGGCGCGACGAGGAAGAATACCGGGAGTATTTGACCGAGGAGCAACGCAGCCAGCTGGGATGCATCGCCCGTCGAATGCAGCGGGACCTGCACCACGGCCTGCTAGCTGCCGCGGTTCCAGAGTGCGCCGGTTGAGATTGACACGGAGGATGACATGGGCAGAACCGCTCGCGACGTGATGACGGCCGACCCGGCGTGCTGTTCGCCGCAGACCACGCTGGACCAGGTGGCCAAGATGATGGTGCTGAACGACTGCGGTGAGATCCCGGTGATCGACTCGGCCAATAGACCCATCGGCGTGATCACCGACCGGGACATCGTGTGCCGGGTGGTCGCCGACAGCAAGAACCCGATGGCCCACACCGCTGAGCAATATATGTCGCAACCGGTCCTCACGGTAGAGGCCGATGCGGCAATGGACGATGTGGTTGCGCTGATGGAAAAGCACCAGATGCGGCGCGCGCTGGTCGTGGACGAGACCGGCAGCTGCACCGGGATCATCGCCCAGGCCGATCTCGCGTGGACCGACGACGCGCACGACGTCGCCGAACTGGTGCGGGAAGTCTCGCGCGACACCGGTCGGGCGTCGAAGTAATTCGAACGGGCCTGCACCGCACTTGCCAGGGCCGCCGCGAAGGCGGCCCTTACGTTAGAACTTGACCTGCGTCTGGCCGAGCAGCCGGCGGCCGAGCACCTGCGAGGCGTTGGATTCGACCAGCACTGCGCCGCCCTCACTCGCCAACGCCGACCCGGCGACCGTGACCTGCACGCCGGAGCCCGTGAACCGCCCGGCGAGCGTGCCGAGTGTCGACGCTATGCCGCCACTCGGAGCGGTGGGTGAATCGCCGCAGCCGATGAACAGCGTCGCCAGCGTGGCTCCGGAGGCCACCTGACAGGCGCCGGCACAGAACTGGCGTCGTGAAACCGGGGCGTTCGTATCTGACATGGCGATGCTCATGACGGGAAGCTGGCGTCGAGTGGGCAATTTCAAGACCGCCGGCAAATGGCTCGGGTTCTGGGAAATCAGCGGAAGGGCGCAGGGCCCGGACGATCACAACCCGCGTGGGTGGGTGGCAGCTTCGTAAGCGGCCAGCCTGTGCACCGCGGTGCGATACTACGGCGCGAGGCTGCGATGGACGAACGTGCGCTGTTCACGAAGTTCTGGGAAAACGAAGTCAAGACGACCCGCAAGGTCATCGCGCGCATCCCGGAGGGATCCGACTATCGGCCCGACCCGAAGTCGCGCACGGCGGGCGAGATCGCGTGGCAGATCGCCTGCGAGGAACTGATGATCATCGAGGCGGTCGAGAGCGGGAAGGCCGAGTGGAAGCCGCCCGCTCAGCCGGCCACCATGAGAGAACTGCTCGACACCTACGAGCGGCAGAGCGCCGAGATCATCCGGCGCTGGCAGGCGCTCCCGGACGGCCGGTGGAACGGGACGCTGGAGTTCTTCGGTGGCCAACGCCCGGCCGCGGCGATGGCCTGGAGCTTCCTCTTCGACATCGTCCACCACCGCGGGCAGATTTCCACCTACCTGCGCCCGATGGGATCGACGGTGCCGCAGATTTACGGACCGAGCGGCGACGAACCTTAGCCGTTGCTGGCCGGCGGCATCCCGTGAAGCGCCTCTACTCCAGGAGAGGTAGACTCATACGGATTCAGGCCGGGCCCTACGAGAGCCCCGCCGAGGGAGAGCACATGAAACGCCTCGTTCTGGGAGCCGTGACGGCGCTGGCCGGCGCCGCAATCTTCACCAGCACCGCGCTATCCGGCCAGGGCCGCGTCGACTCGCCCGGTGTCATGACCGCTGACGGGGGCGTACCGGCGCTGGGTAGCTACAAAGTGCCGAAGACGCCATGGGGCGAACCTGACCTCCAGGGCACGTACAACGCCAACGACCTGCAGGGCATTCCGATGCAGCGGGCACAGACGGTCGGCACGCGCTACAAGTTGAGCGACGACGAGTTCAAGCAGCGGGTCTCGCAGCGTGACCAGAACGTGGCCAACGACAACAGCGACGAGTTCTCGCTCGACCGCGCCGAGGAGTTCGAGGCCAGGTTCGGCACCGTGGGCGGCGCCGTCTCGCCGCCCCCGCACTGGCTCGAACGCGCCAGGAGCGTGAGCCGCGTGTCCTCGTATGTGATCGAGCCTGCCGACGGCCGGATTCCGTCGTTGACGCCGGCCGCGCAGGCCGCTGCCGCCCAGCGTCAGCAGGCGCAAGCCGCCCGCCGCCGCCAGTTGAACGGCATCGAAGCCGAGTGGACCACCGATCGCAGCAACTACGACCGCTGCATCAGCACCGGCGTCCTGAATTCGATCACGCCGAAGATCTACAACTCGGGCAGCCGCATCGTGCAAGGACCGGGCTGGCTCGCGTTCCAGAACGAGATGATTCACGAGACGCGGGTCATCCCGACCGACGGCCGCAAGCAGGTCGGCGCGTCGGTCAGGAACTGGATGGGCACCTCTGTCGGCCGCTGGGAAGGCGATGTGCTCGTCGTCGAGACGCGCAACATCAAGCCCGAGTCGGTCGTCAACGGGCAGCCGCTCTCGGACGAGGGCGTGTTGGTCGAACGGTTCACGCTGGCCGACGCGGACACGCTCGACTACCGCATGACCGTGAACGACCCGAAGGTCTACGCCGCGCCGTGGACGCTGCGGCTGCCGATCCCACGCGAAGAGAGCTACGGCTACTTCGAATATGGGTGCCATGAAGGAAACTACGCGATGCCCAACCTCCTCGCCGGCTCGCGCGCCGAGGAGAAGCGACGCGCCGAGGCGGTGGCCCGCGGAGAGAAGATTCCGGAGTACGTGGAACCGGCCCGCGGTGGCGGTGCCGGCCGTGGCGCTGGCGCCGGCGGCGGGCGCGGCGGCAACTAGCTAGCGTTCCTCCCGTAGGGGCGGGTCTTTAGACCCGCCCACTCTCCAGGCCCGCCCACTCCTTTTCGCTCCACAGCCCTGCCGTATCGTCGGGGCCCGCCGGCCGCCGAAGCCGCCGTGCCATGATCAGCCAGGCATGCCGCTCCGCCTGCTGCCGCTCGTGGTCGGGCCAGCCATCCTCCTGCCGCT
>DATEOS010000050.1:0-2469 GCA_035273815.1 Candidatus Limnocylindria bacterium | reverse complement strand
AGTGGCCCGCCGTGAGACTCCTCGGGCAGGGCCACGGAGGCCCAACACTTACCCGATGGAGGACCGCATCCATGTCCCATGCAACGACCGCGGCACGGCCCGCCGCCACAGCCGAGGCTGAACCAGAGGCGCGCCAATCATGGACGGTGCTCGGCCTGATGCTGGCCGCCCAGTTCATGGTCATCTTGGACATCAGCGTCGTGAACGTCGCCTTGCCCAGCATCGGCAAGGCGCTCCAGTTCACCACAACCGACTACCAGTGGACCGTCAGCGCCTACGTGCTCCTCAGCGGCGGCCTGCTGTTGTTCGGGGGCCGGCTGGCCGACCTGTTGGACCGGCGCGCGATGTTCCTCACCGGCCTGGGTCTGTTCACGGTCGCGTCCCTGGTCAGCGCTACCGCCACCTCGGCCACCATGATGATCGTCTCCCGCGCCGCCCAGGGAGCCGGCGCCGCTCTGCTTACCCCAGCCGCCATGTCGATCGTGATGACCTCGTACGCCGGACGGCAGCGAGCAACAGCGCTCGCCGTGTGGGGCACGATCGGCAGCATGGGCATCGCCGTCGGCGTGCTGTTCGGCGGCATCCTGACCACCACGCTGGGCTGGCAGGCGATCTTCTTCATCAACATTCCGATCGGCGTCATCACCGCCATCGCGACGCTGCGCACCGTGACAGCCGGACAGCGCACCGGCAGCCTGCGCGGCGTGGACCTGCCCGGCGCGGCCACCGCTGTCGGCGGCCTGCTCGCGCTGGTGTATGCCATCGAAGGCACTCGCACGCACGGCTGGACCGCCCCGCAGACCATCCTGGGGTTCGCCGCCGCTGCGGTTTTGCTCACCGCATTCTCGATCGTGGAGCGACGGGTTGCCGCGCCGCTGGTGCCGCCGGCCACCTGGCGGATCCGGTCTCTCGTCTCGGCCTCCACCGTCATGGCCGTGATCACCGGCGGCGTGGTCGGGGCGATCTTCATCAGCTCACTTTTCCTGCAGAGCGTCCTGGGCAGCTCGGCCGTGATGACCGGGGTCCAGTTCCTGCCGTTGGCCGCGGCCATCACCATGGCCGCGATGGCCGCCTCCAAGCTGCTCGGTCGGGTCGCCCCCAAGACGATGATGGTCGTCGGTCTGCTGATCGTCTCGGCCGGCAGCGTGCTGCTGGCCGGCATCGGCGACGACCCCAGCTACTGGGCCGGCGTCCTTCCCGGTTTCGTGGTGATCGGTCTGGGCGTCGGCCCGATGTTCGTCGCGATCTCGGTCGCTGCCATGACCGGCATTCCGCAGGAGAAGTCGGGACTCGCGTCCGGTCTGATGATGACCGGACATGAGGTCGGTGCCGCCGTCGGCGTTGCCTCGCTGGCCGCGATCGCGGGCGACCTCACGACCCGCACCGGTCTGATCGACGCCTACCCCAGGGTCTTCCTCGCCGTCAGTGTGGCGATGGTTGTTCTCGCAGGGTTCGCTGCGCTCGCGGTGCCTCGGCAGCCTGCCCAGACCGACGCAAGCACCCACGGGCACTGACGCCCCACATCCGGTCGGGCCGGGAAGGTGGAGCCACTCAGGCACACCCTCCCGGCCCATCGGGCTCTATCCGATCGGAAGCGGAGGACTTCCGTGCTCGCAGCCGAAGAGAACTGGGAGTTTCGCCGGTGCGACGCGGCCCAGTCAGCAACAACCATCGAACAACCCAGTTCACAAGGAGTTGACGATGACGATCCACGCTGACGACCACCGCGTCTACATGGCCGATCCGCTGCAACCTGCAGCCTCGACCAGTGGAGCGAGTGAAGGCAATCTTGCCGCGCTAGGCGTGGCAATCGACGAGCACGGCCTCAATGCCTACTCAGCCCTCATCCTCGAGGTTGCGGACATGGGCGCGCCCTACGCGCCCGTGGCGGCCGCGATTCTCGGAGATGCCCGCGAGCCTGAAACCGCCCGCCTTCGAGCGTTCGCCACTGTCTCAACGGCGCTTGCACGTGAGTTGGAGGAGTCTCGCCCTCGTTGAGCCATCCCTGACGTTCGCGACTTGCTCGCTCGACGGCACTTCTTCGCGGGGCTTCGCCGGCTCGGTGCCGCCTGACCGACCCGCTGAGGAGTCGATGGAGACGATCCTGGCGGTCACCCAGCGCCACGGCGTGCGGCTCGCGGGTGGGTGAGTCCCATGCGCCTTAAGGCGACCACCTTGGCTTCACCCGAGCAGGTTCCCGACCTGACCGCGTTCGCCAGGGTTGTCGCGTCGTCAGTCGTAACGGCTCACGCAACCTCGAGGCGCCCATGAGACGGGACCACCGTTGCGGCGAGGCTAGTCATTGCCCACGGCCATGCGGGACGGCTGTTGGTCACGGAACAAACGATGCTCATCGCCTTCGCGGTTAGACGCAACGTTGGCGCGTCCTTGGACGCTTGCCGGCGCTCGATGATGAACGAGACAAGAAACACCGCGAATGGGATACCGAGAGCGCAAACGCCGGTGGCG
>DATEOS010000049.1:0-5814 GCA_035273815.1 Candidatus Limnocylindria bacterium | reverse complement strand
GGGTCGCTCCGTCCACAGCAGGCCGTCGCCCGAGAACCAGAGGGCCGAGGCGCTCCTGCCGGTCTCGGAGAGCAGCACGTAGCCCGCCTGGGATCCTGCCAGTGTCATGGAGCCGGTCATCCCCTCCGGAAGGGCGCCCAGCCGCTCCCACGACTCGGCGTCTGGCGACTGCCAGAGCGTGGTCGTCGTGGCACTGGGGCCACCGACGTTGCCGGCCATGAGCCAGCCGGCCGGCCCGTTCGCGGCGGTCCGTCCCCAGGCAACAGTCGACTCCTCGGACGGGTGCCACTGCAAGCCGTCGGTTGAGGTCAGCATCACGTCCTCCGACCCATCCCGACTCCAGCCGAAGGACAGGAAATTGTCGGAGGCGGACGCGAGGCCATACACATGGCTGGTCGACTGCCAGCGGCGCGGGAAGCGCTCGAACATGGCCTCGTTGTCGATCTCGCCAAAGATCCAGCCGCTGACCGGGCCATCGACCTGAAGCCAGCCATCGACTCCCCCTTGCTCCGCCGGCGCGTCGGTGACGTATGCCGGCTCACCCTGAGGGAGGCGGCCGACGGTGCGTGCGGACGTGGGGCTTTCCAGCAGCGTGACCCCGATGCGCAACCTGACCCACTCGCTCAGGTACGGGGCGGGCTGAGGGATGCTGGGTATCGGCGCCGGATCGACGGTCATGGTGCGCACGTCTCGCGGGACGGGCGTGGGCTGCGGGCTGGGACTGGCCGCCTCAGTCGACTGTACGGGCGTGCGGGTCGCCTGGCTGGTCGGGTTGGCCTGTTCAGGAATGAGCCGACTGCCTGCGATCAGCAGGCCGCCGACCAGCGCCAGCAAGGCCAGGCCGACCATCATCCGGTCGCCAGCCGTGCTCGGCGGCCGTCGCCCCGCGGACGTTGACAGCGGGACCTTGTCGGGATCGAACAACTGACGCTTGCTCGGGTAGCGGGTCGGCGAATCCTACGCCGCCGGGCCGATCAACAGGTAGGTCTGCATCGGTCCCACTCCCTTGACCTCCACCGTGCCGCGCGGTTCGAAGGCGAAGGCGTGCGCGAGGCGCTCGCGGGCCGACTCGGTCACCTGCAAGCGTCCGGGCAGCCCATGCGACTCCATCCGGCTGGCGGTATTCACGGTATGGCCCCAAACGTCGTAGATGAACTTCTTCAGGCCGATGACCCCGCCGACCACCGGCCCGACGTGCATCCCCACCCGGATCTCAAGGGTGTCGCCATGTGGCGTCCGGTAATCGCGAAGGCGCTCGATCATGTCCATCCCCATCCGCGCCACCCGCTCGGGCCCATCTGCGTCACCCTGGATCCCACCAACCGCCATGTAGGCATCGCCAATGGTCTTGATCTTCTCGAGGCCGTAGTGGTCGGCAAGCTCGTCGAAGATCGAGAAGACCCCGTTCAGCACGCTGACCACCTCGTCGGGCGGATGCGCCTGTGCGAAGGGCGTGAAGTTCACGATGTCGGCGAAGAGGACGGCCATCTCGTCAAAGCGGTCGGCGATCACCCGTTCGCCCGCGCGCAACCGCCCGGCAATCGAGGCCGGCAGGATGTTCAGCAGCAGTCGCTCCACCTCGCGCGCGGCGGTGATATCGGTTCCGTAGATGTTCACCGACTCGAACTCGTAGACCGATACGACCGTCAGCGAGTAGAGCCGATCGGCCCACTCCACCTCCAGCGTGCCGCCATCCGCGGCGGAGGCGGCGGCCAGGCGCTTCCAGGCCACGGCTGGGATGGGCTGCCCCACCTCCGCGCCCAGCGCGCGCCGCACCGGCTCGCTGGCCGGGTTGGCGTAGGTGAGGACGCCGTCGCGCGAGGCGCGCAGCACGGGGTTCGGGTTGTCGTTCGGGAATCGGTCGATGGCACGCAGGCCGGTGACGTCGGTTCCGTACAGGTTGGTGAACCCGAACTCCGGGACCGCCACCGGCGTGATGGCGTAGATGCGGCCGTCGCCACGCACCTCGATGAGCTCCGACGAGTCCCCCGCCAGCCGCCGGCCAATGGCCTCGCCCAGGTCGGCGGGCAGCCGATCGCCGTCGCGGATGCCGAGCGAGTCGACGATGCCCTCCGACGCAGGATTCGCGTAGATCAGTGCACCGGCCGCGTCGATGCGCAGCACCGGATTCGGATTCTGGTCGGGAAACTTGGCTACCGCGTTCTCGGCGGTGACATCAGTGCCGTAGATGTTGACGACGTCCAGGTCGGACACGCGGACTGGCAGAAGCGCGATGGTGCGGGCCTGGACCTGCACGTCGACGCGCGCGGCTGGGCGCGCGTCCGCGGCGGCCAGGATATCGGCGAAGAGGCGCCTCGGCAGGGAACCGCCCACCTCTCCGCCCATCGCGGCCAGCACGTCGCGGCTGGCCGGATTCGCGTACAGGACGACGCCTGTGGACGACGTGCGCAGGACGGGATTCGGATTCTGGTCGGGGAACCTGAGGATGGCCTCGATCTCGCGCTCGACCAGGAGGGATCGCTCGGCGTCAGGCACGGCGCGACTATGACGCTCACCCGGTCGCGAGGCAATGGGCACGCACGGGGCTGCTACCGTGCCACCAATGGATCAGCCCGAGCTCGTCATGGTTGGGGCGCGCCTGGAGCCGATCGCAGGCCCGTTCGTCGGCTCGGAGGCGGACGCGCTCGTCATTGCCGGTGGCCGGATCCGGGCGGTGGGCACGACCTCCGAGATGCGGGAGCTGGCGGGCGCTGCGACGCGAATCGTTGACTTGGCGGGCCGGACGGTGGTGCCCGGCTTCATCGACGCACACGTTCACCCGATCGACGGCGGCATGACCAGCATGGAGTGCGACCTCTACTCCGTGATCGGCGCCGACGCCTATGGACCGGTCATCTCCGCCTACGCGGCCGCGCACCCCGAGCGATCGTGGATCACCGGCGGCGGCTGGTCGATGTCCGACTTTCCAGGCGGCACGCCGCGGCGCGAAGCGCTGGATGCACTGGTGCCCGATCGGCCGGTGATGCTCTACAACCGCGACGGGCACGGGGTCTGGGTCAACTCAACGGCGCTCCAGCTCGCAGGCCTGGACTCCGCGACCGCCGACCCGCCGAACGGCCGGATCGAGCGCGATGCGGACGGAACGCCCACCGGCATGCTGCAGGAGGGGGCCCTCGACCTGGTGGCGGACCACGTGCCACCCACCAGCCATGCCGATCAGGTGGCCGCGCTGCTGGAGGGCCAGCGTCGGCTCCACGCACTGGGCATCACCGGCTGGCAGGACGCCATCGTCCGGCCGGAAGGGCAGGCAGCGTACGCGGCCGTTCAGCGGTCGGGCCGGCTGACAGGGGGCGTGCGGCTGGCCCTCCTATGGGACGACAAGCGGGGCCTGGAGCAGGTGGGCGAGCTGGTCGAGCGCCGCGAGGCGGCGGCGGCCGACGGCCTGGCAGCGGGCAGCGTCAAGCTCTTCGTGGACGGCATCATCGAGAACCGAACGGCGGTGACGGTGGAGCCCTACCTGGAGCCAGATGGCCGGCCGGGAACGTCCCGTGGTATGCCCATGATCGAGCCTGCCGTGCTGATGTCGGCCGTCAGCGAGCTCGACCGGCATGGATTCCAGTGTCATTTCCATGCGATCGGCGACGGCGGCGTCCGGCTGGCCCTGGACGCGATCGAGGCAGCGCGGGCCGTGCATGGTGATGGAGGCCATCGGCACCACATCGCGCACATCGAGCTGCTCCATCCCGACGACATCGGCCGCTTCGCCACCATCGGTGCCGTGGCCAACATGCAGCCGTTCTGGGCCATGGACGAGGTGCAGATGCGCGACCTGCGCATCCCGGTGCTGGGGGCCGATCGGGCGCGCTGGCAGTACCCCTTCCGCAGCCTGCTGGATGCCGGAGCGCGCATGGCGGGAGGCAGCGACTGGCCGGTCACCACGGCCAACCCGCTCCTCGAGATGGAGGTCGCCATCACCCGGACCGACACGGATGACCGCGACGGACCGGCGCTCTTCCCGGAGGAGCGATTGACCTTGGACCAGGCACTGACCGCCTTCACGCTGGGCTCCGCCTACGTCAACCACAGCGAGGGCGATACGGGCTCGATCGAGGTCGGCAAGCGGGCGGACCTGGCCGTCCTGGATCGGGACATCCGCGCGCCTGATGCCGGACCCCTGGGGGAGGCACGCGTCGTCGCCACGCTGGTGGCTGGCCGGATGGTGGCCGGCCAGCTCTGACGCGTCGTACCATGCTGGGCATGAGCGCTCCCGTCGCATCGGTCCATGTTCGACCCGAGCAATACCACCTTGCGTGGGACCGCTCGATCGAGCCAATTGCCACCGTCGCCAGCGGCGACGTGGTCGAGTTCGACGCCAATGACGCAGGCAACGCCCAGCTGACCGCCACCTCCACCGTGGAAGACCTGAAGGCGGTCGACTTCTCGCGCGTCGACCAGGTCAACGGCCCCATTGCCGTGGAGGGGGCCGAACCCGGAGACACGCTGGAGATCGAGCTGCTCGATTTCCAGCCCGGCGAGTGGGGCTGGACGGCCACCTTCCCGGGGTTCGGCCTGCTGACCGATGACTTCGACGAGCACGCGCTGCGCATCACGCGCCTGGACGGCCACCAGGGTGAGCTGCTGCCCGGCATTCGCATCCCGCTGGCGCCGTTCTGCGGGGAGCTGGGCGTGGCCCCGCCGACGGAGGGGGCCCATTCGACCATCCCGCCCGACGTGCACGGCGGGAACATGGACACCAAGCACCTGACCGCGGGCACGAAGCTGTACCTGCCGGTCTTCGCGCAGGGTGGCCGCTTCTCGCTCGGCGACGGGCACGCCGCGCAGGGTGACGGCGAGGTGTGCGGCACGGCCATCGAGACGTCGATGCGTGTGCAGCTGCGCCTGACGGTCCGCAAGGACCTGCACGTCACGGCCCCCGAGTTCCAGACCCCCGGTCCGCTGGCCCAGGCCACCAACACCGGGCCCTACTACGCCACCGACGGCGTGGGGCCGGACCTGATGGCCGCGGCCCGCGACGCCGTGCGGCGGATGATCGACTACCTCGGCCGCTCGCACGGCCTGGCGCCGATCGACGCCTACATGCTCTGCAGCGTGACGGCCGACCTGAAGATCAGCGAGATCGTCGACGCCCCGAACTGGATCGTGTCGATGTACTTCCCGCTCTCCGTCCTCGGCTAGGCCGGGACGTCTTCAGGCCAGGTCGTCTGCGGCCGGCGCCTCACCTCCGTAGATCTCGCCCATCCGCTGCAGCGCCTCGGGATTACGGCTGCGCAGGACGAAGTAGAGCACCACGCCAATCACCATCCAGATGGCGGCGATGGGCGCCGTCCAGCTGAGCGCGCCCTCGAAGGCCGGCAGCGGGACGTCAAAGATGGGGATCGTGAACCCGCCGATCACCGACATGAAGGCCGGGATCATGAACAACACGCCGAAGATCGGGATCAGCAGGTGCTTGATGAAGTTGAACTCGTCGCGCCGCTCACGGAGGAAGAAGCCGATCACCGCCACATTCACGGCGATGTACATGCCGGCAAACAGCAGGCCGAGCATGGTCCCGATGAAGATGTAGATGTTGATCGGCCCGAGGCCCTCGTTGGGATCGTTGGCCAGCACCAGGCCCCCTCCGATGGCGACCACCAGGGCGAGGATGATCTGGAAGTGGATGGCGTTGACTGGGGTCCGATGGGTGGGATGGATCGCGGCGAAGAAGTGCGGGATCAGGCCGCCGCGTCCCATCGAGAAGAGCGAGCGCGTGGCCGCCGTGCTGCTGGAGTTCGCGTTGGCGAACGAGCTGTTGATGATCGCGAACACGACCAGGATGCCGCCGAGCGTGCC
>DATEOS010000048.1:0-2381 GCA_035273815.1 Candidatus Limnocylindria bacterium | reverse complement strand
CACGACGTTCCCCGGCGCAATCCCCGCCGAGGCGATGTCGGGCAACATCGTGCTGGACGTGGCCAAGCCGCTCTTCGATGCCTACCTCATCCCGTTCGAGGCGACGTCGGTCCTCCTCCTGGCCGCCGTGGTCGGGGCGGTCGTGCTCGCGAAGCGGAGAATCTGATGGCGCCTGACCTGCTGGGCCCGACGCTCGCCCTCTCCGGGATCCTGTTCAGCATCGGGGTCCTGGGCGCACTGCTGCGCCGCAATGCGATCATCCTCTTCATGTGCGTGGAGCTGATGCTCAACGCGGTGAACCTCGCCTTCGTCGTCTTTGCCCGGTACTACGGGTTCGGCGGCCATGTCCTCGTCTTCTTTGTCATGACGGTGGCGGCGGCTGAGGCGGCAGTGGGGCTGGCGATCATGCTGGCGCTGTTCCGTCACAACCAGACGCTGGACCTGCAGGACATCAATTTGCTGCACGGCTGATGCTTCCAGCCCCGCTTTTCCCCCAGGCTGACGCCATGCCCACCGGCGCCGGTGTCCCGTTGTGGCTGCTGCTGTTCCTTCCGCTCGCCGGGTTCCTCATCAACGCCGCAATCGCCTTCGCGCGCCCGACATGGAAGGGGCTGGTATCGCTGGTCGGTCCCGGGGCCGTGCTCGGGGCCTTCGCGGTGGCCGTGCTTGGCTTCCTCCAGCTCCAGGCCCCGGGCGCGTCCGAGGAGCTGACGATCCACCTGTGGAAGTGGATCGAGGCGGGGGACCTCAAGATCGACATCGCCTTCCGGCTGGATCACCTGTCGTCGCTGATGACGCTGGTCATCACCGGCGTGGGCGGGCTCATTCACCTGTTCAGCATCGGCTACATGAGGTCGGATGACGGTTACGCGCGCTACTTCGCGTACCTCAACCTCTTCATCGTGTTCATGCTGGTGCTGGTGCTGGGCAGCTCCATGCCGGTGATGTTCATCGGGTGGGAGGGGGTGGGGCTCTGCTCCTACCTGCTGATCGGCTTCTGGTACGGGGTCCAGGCCAACGCGGACGCCGGCAAGAAGGCGTTCATCATGAACCGGATCGGCGACTTCGGCTTCCTGATGGCGATGTTCCTGACGTGGCACGGGCTCGGCACGCTGGACTTCGCCGAGATCGCCGCCAGGTCGGCGGACCTGGCGACGAACGGCCCGCTGGTGACCGCGATCGCGCTGTTCATCGCACTCGGGTGCGCCGGCAAGTCGGCGCAGATCCCGCTCTACACGTGGCTGCCCGACGCCATGGCGGGCCCGACGCCGGTCTCGGCGCTGATCCATGCGGCAACGATGGTCACGGCGGGCGTCTATCTGGTGGTGCGAAGCAACGGGATCTTCGCCCACGCGCCCACGGCGAGCCTGGTGGTGGCGGCGGTCGGGGCGGCGACGGCGCTCTTCGCCGGCACGATCGGCCTCCGGCAGAACGACATCAAGAAGGTGCTGGCCTTCTCCACCGTGTCGCAGCTCGGCCTCATGTTCCTTGCGGTGGGCAGCGGCGCCTACGTGGCGGGCATCTTCCACCTCGTGACGCACGCCTTCTTCAAGGCGGTGCTCTTCCTCGGTGCCGGCAGCGTGATCCACGCCATGCACCATGCGTATCACGCCACCCACAGCCATGCCGACGCGCATGACATGCGGAACATGGGCGGGCTCCGGCGGTGGATGCCGTTCACCTCGGCGCTGATGTGGATCGCGACGCTCGCGATCGCCGGCATCCCGGTGTTCGCCGGCTTCTTCTCGAAGGACGAGATCCTGGCGTCGGTGTTCGGGCGCGGGGCGGGGCAGCCGGTGTTCTACCTGTTCTGGGGGCTCGCGTCGCTCACGTCACTCCTGACGGCGATCTACATGGGCCGGCTCATGGCGATGACGTTCATGGGCCAGAACCGGACCGGCGAGGCGGAACAGGCGGCGCTGCACGAGGCGCCGTGGGTCATGACCGGTCCGCTGACGGTGCTGGGCCTCCTCAGCATCGCCGGTGGCCTCATCAACCTGCCGCACTTCGCCGGCGGGCATGCCTGGCTGGAGCACTGGCTCGAGCCGGTGCTGAAGCCGTCGCACGAGGTGGCGCAGCTCGCCATGCCCGAGGGATCGACCGAGATGGCGCTCATCGCCTTCGCCGTGCTGGTCGGCATCGTGGGCCTGGTGCTGGGCGTGCGCGCGGTGACGAAGGCCACCGTGGCGACGCCGGCCGCCGCGGTGCCCGAGACCGGCTTTGCGCGCATCCTGAGCGGGCAGTACTTCGTGGACGCGATCTACGACCGCTTCATCGTGCGGCCGGTGCAGTGGTTTGCCCGCACCGTGCTCTGGAAGACCATCGACCAGTGGCTGGTGGACAGCATCGCCGTCATGGGCAGCGCCCGCCTGCTGCAGGGC
>DATEOS010000047.1:0-4638 GCA_035273815.1 Candidatus Limnocylindria bacterium | reverse complement strand
GTCACCGTCGTGGAGCGGGGTGGCCGCGTGGGGCCCGCGGGTCAACCACGCGATGAGCTTGCCGCGATCCCGGGCGTCCCACGCCTCGCGCAGCGTGACGTTGAGGCCGGCGATGTCGGCCGGGTGCATCAGCACCTCGGCATGGTTGTCGGCCGTCATCTCGCGCACCCCGCCGATGTGGTCGGGGTGGCCGTGCGTGCAGACGATCCGTCGCAGCTCGCGCCTCGAACGCCCAATTCTGGCCAGGTAGCGCTCCAGCGGCCAGCGCGAGCCGGGCAGGCCGGCGTCGATCAGCGTCAGCTCGGGCTCGGTGATCAGGAAGCCGCGCGAGCTGAGGAGAGAAACGGCGTGCAGGCCCGGCGCGAGTTCGACCACGGGCACGATGATACGGCTGTGCCGCTCAGTCCTCGTTGAGCAGCAGCCGCCGGTACGAGTCGTGGCGATCGGCCGAGATACGCCCGTCCGCCAGCGCTGCCAGCACGGCGCAGCGGGGCTCCTCCACGTGGCGGCAGTCGTTGAAGGCGCAGCTGCCCAGGAACGGCTCGAACTCCGGGAAGCACCAGGCCAGCTCGTTGGGCGGCACCTGCCATAGCCCCAGCTCGCGCAGTCCCGGTGTGTCGGCCACGTACCCGCCGCCCGTGAGCGCGTGGAGCTCGGCGGAGGTGGTGGTGTGGCGACCCTTGTGCAGCACCTCGCTGACCTCCCCGGTCTCGATGCGCAAGCCTGGCTGGATGGCGTTCAGCAGGGTCGACTTGCCGACGCCGGATGGGCCGGTCACCACGCTGGTCCCGCCGGCCAGCTGGTCGGCCAGCTCCTCCACCCCGATTCCCTCGCGGGCGGACGCATAGTGGACCGGATAGCCGATGCGCTCGTAGACGCTGAACAGCTGGCGCGCCTTGTCCAGGCCGACCAGGTCGATCTTGTTGGCCACGACCACGGCCGGCACCTCGTTGTGCTCCGCCACCACCAGGAAGCGATCGAGCATGCGCAGATGCGGCATCGGATCCGCGCAGGCGAAGACGACCAGCACCTGGTCGACGTTGGCGACCAGCATGTCTTCCTTCCAGGTGCCGCGCGGGCCTGGCTGGCGGCGGCTGAACTTGGATCGTCGCGGCTCGACCTGATCGATCATCGGATGGGAGGCATCGGCCAGCGACACGCGCACGCAGTCGCCAATCACGGCCAGGTCGGTCGCCTGGCGCTCCTTTTTCAGCAGGCCGCGCAGCTGCGCCTTGAGCAGGCGGCCGTCATCGGTCAGGACGGAGTAGAAGCCGCTGGTGGCACGCAGGATGGTGCCGGCCACGGCAGATGGCGCGGCGACAGCCGCGTGAGAAAGGCTCAGGGTCAAGGGTGCATCTCCACTCGGGGGTTGGTCGACAGGGCGGGTGGAGCGCGCCCGTCGCGTACCCGAGGAAGAGCCAGGGCCGGTCAGGGCCTGGTTCGGTCCTCTGGCAGACGAGGGCGCGCGTCAACGATGGTGGTCATCGGGCTCGCTCCTTTCGCCTGCGTATTCCGGCCGCACGTTGAGGCGGTGCCCGGACGGTACCGATGCGGATCGAGCCTTGTCAATGGCCCCGCCGGTAGGATGGCGGTCATGGACGAAGTGGGACGCCGCTACCAGGCCCTGGCGCTGCGGATCGGCCGGCACCTGCCCGATTACATCGACTTCTGGCTGGGCGACCCGCTGCTGCGTGAGGTGATCGCGGCCGAGGAGCCGGCGCCGCCGATAGAGCTCCACGTCGAGGCGGTGTCTCTCCACGAGGCAGCGGCCGGCCTGCCGGCGGACGACACCACGGACACGCAGCGCCGTGACTGGCTGATGGCCCAGCTCAGCGCCATGAGCGCCATCACTCGCTGGCTTGGCGGCGAGGAGATCGCCTTCATCGACCTCGTCGAGGTGCTCTTTGACGTGCCGGTCACCGAAACGCCGGCCGACGATGTGCGCCGAGCCCACGCCCTGCTCGACGAGGTGCTGCCGCGCGGTGGGTCGCTCCGCGACCGGCTGACGACCCACGACGAGCTCACGCGCGTGGCGCCGGAACACCTGCCGGCCACGGTCGCGTTCATGGCGGAGCGGCTCCGCGAGCGGACCGCGCAGGACCTGGGGCTCCCGGACGACGAGTCGATCGAGGTGGTGGCGCTGCGCGATCGGCCCTGGGGCGCATCGGCCCTGTACCTTGGCGACCTGCGCACCCGGGTCGAGCTCAACCTTGACCTGCCGGCCGCGCTCGCGGCGGTGACCTATCTGGCCGCGCACGAGACCTATCCGGGGCACCACGCCGAGCGGGCACGCAAGGAGGTTGCGCTGTGGCGCGAGCGGGGCCTGGGGGAGGCCGCGGTGGCCTGTATCTACACCCCGGAGATCGCCATCAGCGAAGGCCTGGCCGACCTGGCCCGCGAGGTGGTGGCCACTGACTCCGAGCTGGAAGTCTGGCTGCGCGAGCTGGTTACCGAGCTGGGCCTGGAGATCCCCGCTGAGGCGCTCGAACGCGAGGTGGCAGTCGAGCGCGCCCGCAGCCTGCTGCGCAACCTCACCGCCGATGCCGCCTTGGCCCTGTGTCAGCAGGGCCTGCCCGAGCCAAGGGTGCGGGCCATGCTCGCTGAGCAGGCGCTGCGCACCGACGCCCGCATCGAGCACGACATGCGCTCCCTGCGCGAACCGCTGGGCGCCGCCCATGTCGTCAGCTACACCGCCAGCCGGCTCATCGCGTCGTGGCTGGAAGTCCAGGGGCAGACCGCCGGCTTCGCGCGCCTGCTGCGTGAGCAGCTGTCACCCGGGCAGCTGCGGGCCGAGCTGGGGGAGCCTTGAGCGCTCTACCCGGGTTCGCTCGTCTAGGACCGATGGAGGCTCGGCCCGTCGACGTGCTGCTGGTCGGCGGGGGCGTGGCGTCCGCGCGCTGCGCGCGCACGCTGCGTCGACGGGGCTTCAGCGGCACGATCCTGCTCGTCAGCGACGAGGAGACGCCGCCGTACAACCGTCCGCCCCTCTCCAAGGAGCTGCTGCGCGAGGACCTGCCCGCCGAGCTGACGCTGGCGGAGCCGATGAGCTGGTACGAGCGACGCGGCGTGGAGATGATCCTCTCCACCGGCGTCGTGGGGCTGGACCTGGACGCGCGGACCGCAACCCTTGCCGATGGTTCCCGACTCGCGTTCGGCCAGCTGCTGCTGGCGACCGGTGCGGAGCCGCGCCGTCCCTCGCTGCCCGGCGCAGGACGAGTTCGCCTGCTGCGCACGCTGCCGGACGCGGTCGCTTTGCGCCAGGCGGCGGTCGCGGGGGCACAGGCAGTGGTGATCGGTGGCGGGTTCATCGGGGTCGAGGTCGCTTCTTCGCTGGCGGCT
Source organism: Candidatus Limnocylindria bacterium (assembly GCA_035273815.1). Classification (GTDB taxonomy): domain Bacteria; phylum Chloroflexota; class Limnocylindria; order QHBO01; family QHBO01; genus DASSCW01. The sequence goes on along the minus strand of DATEOS010000047.1, from coordinate 1,299 downwards.
CGAGGGCTGCGCGTGACCGTGCTCGAGCGTAGCCCTGCGCTGTGGGCCGGGAAGCTGGGGGAACAGCTCTCGGCATGGGCGGCCGAGCGCCTCGGCGACGCGGGGGTAACGGTGCGTCTGTCGACGGCCGTGTCCTCGATCGGACCCACCGGCGTGGCTCTGGCGGACGGGACGCTGCCGGCGGACATCGTCGTCGCCGGCGTGGGCGTGGAGCCGCGTATCCAGCTGGCGCAGGCAGCCGGCCTCGTGGTCGATGACGGCGTGGTGGTTGACGAGGGGCAGCGGGCGTCCTTCGCCAGCGTCTTCGCCGCCGGCGACATGGCTCGGCCGCGTGACGGCCTCCGTGTCGAGCATTGGCACGCTGCCCGCGAGAGCGGTGAGCGCGCGGCGCTGGCGATGCTGGGCCAGCCGTTGCCTCCTGCTCGCGCCCCGTGGATCTTCAGCGAGGTGGCCGGCATCACCGTAGACGTGGTCGGGATGGCCACCGCCTGGGACGATGCCGTGGTCCGCGGCGACGTGTACGCCTATCTCAGCGGTGGCCGTGTGGTGCAGGTGGCGATCATCGACGGAGCGGTCGAGGTCGACGCGGCGCGCCGCCTGGTCGAAGCGGAAGGCACCTCCGACCAACTCGCGCCCCTCATAGCCGGCAACACGGCCCGATAGCGGCGCGTCAAGGCCGCATGACACATGGGCGAATACTGCTCGTAATCGGCGTCCTGACGCTGGCGCTGAGCAGCACCGTCGCCATCAGCTGGCTCGCATTCGGGCGGGGTATGGGGACACCTGGCGACCCTCTCTCGGCGTTGGAGCGGCCATGGATCTACGTCTCGCAGGCGCTCATGGCCGTCGCGATCGGATTTGTGGCCGCGCGGTGGCTCGGATCGGCCCTAATGCGCGGACAGATCGTGCTGGTGATGTTCGTTGCCTGGATCGGCGAGCTGATCCTCCTCGCCCTGTTTGGCACCTTCGTTGCGAGTGAGCTGACTCCCGCGGTGGCCTGGTATTACTGGCTGATCGGCACCGGCGGTCTCATGCAGCCCATGGCCGCGAGCGTGGGAGGCGTTCTCGTCCGGTAGCTGTTGACAGCCGCCGCTCCTCCTCCAATACTAGTTACGTGGAAGTAGCACGTATACGGTGGCCGGCATGGCCCTGATGGCGGTCACCGGCGCTTTCAGCTTCAGCGGACGCCACATCGCCGCTCGCCTGCTGGATGCCGGGCACGAGGTCGTCAACCTGACGAATCACGGGGACCGGGCGGATCCCTTCGGCGGTCGAACACGCGTCCGGTCGCTGACCTTC
>DATEOS010000046.1:0-6935 GCA_035273815.1 Candidatus Limnocylindria bacterium | reverse complement strand
GTGGCGGGGCAGGGCGCGCGAGTGCGCTACGCCAGCCTGCAGCGCCTGGGAGATGGCGCCTGGAACCTGGGCGCGCAGCGCGTCGAGGTCGGCCAGGACGCGGAGGTGACCACGCTCAACGCCGAGGTCGGCTCGGCGATCACCAAGCTGGGCGTCGAGGTGCGCATGGCCGGCAAGGGCGGCACCTCACGCGTGCTGGGCCTGCTGGCCGCCGGCGGTTCGCAGCACATCGACATCAACAGCGTCCAGGACCTGATCGCCAGCCACACCACCTCGGACCTGCTCTACCTGTCGGCCCTGTACGACCAGGCGCGCGCCGCCTTCTATGGCGTGACCCGCGTCCGCCACGAGGCGAAGAGCACCAGCAGCTACCAGGAGTGCCGCAACCTGCTCCTGTCGCCCGAGGCTGGGGCGGAGCCGATTCCGGTGCTGGAGATCCAGACCAACGACATCCTGCGCTGCGGCCACGGCGCGACGGCCGGGGCCATCGATCCGACCCAGCGCTTCTACGCCCAGTCGCGCGGCCTGCCGGCCGAGGAGGCGGAGCGCATGATCGTGCGCGGCTTCTTCGAGCAGGTGGTGGCCCAGATTCCCTCGGAGCAGATCCGCGGCGCGGTGCTCGGCGCGCTGGCCTCGCGTATCGGCTCCGCAGACGAAGAAGTGGCGGCATGACCGCGACGCGCTCCGGCTTCTCTACCGGCCTGGCCGCCGCTGAGGTGGCGCCGGGCACGGTGCGGGTGGTGCAGCTCGACGGCCGGTCGGTCTGCGTGGGCCATACCGAGGACGACGAGTGGGGTGCCATCGACAACGTCTGCACCCATGACGGCGGCGTGCTGGGCGACGGCGAGCTCGAGGGCGATGCGGTCGAGTGCCCGCGGCATGGCGGCCGCTTTGACCTGTTCTCCGGACGGGTGCTGGCGCTGCCGCCGGTGCGGCCGGTGAGCGCCTATCCCGTCCGCGTGGAGGACGGCGAGCTCGTGGTGGACCTGCCTTGAAGCTTTCGACACGAGCCGAGTACGGCATCCGGGTGCTGGTCGCGCTGGCGCGGGCCGAGGGCGGCGGACCCGTCTCGCTCACCACCGTGGCCCGCACCGAGAAGCTGCCGCACGCCTACCTGGAGCAGCTGGTGGCCGACCTGCGGCGAGCGCAGCTCGTGACCGCCACACGCGGCAAGTCCGGGGGCTACAGCCTCGCCCGGCCCGCCGCCGAGATCAACCTGGTCGACGCCATGCGCGCCCTGGATGGGCCGATCCTGGAGATGCCCTGCGCCGGCCCCGACAACCTGGAGGCCTGCTCGCGGCCACAGGACTGCAGCGTCCACGACGTGTTCGAGCGCGTACACGACTCACTGGCTGTCGCCCTGGCCGGAACCAACCTGGCCGAGGCGGCGATGGCCGCTGGCGGACCACCCTACCCGATGGCCGTGCGCCGCCAGCGCCGGCTCACCACTGCCAAGGAGCAGCACGACATCGCATGAGCGAGCAGCTGGAGATCCGCGATCTGGAGGTCAGCATCGCGGGCAAGAAGATTCTGAAGGGCCTCTCCCTGAGCGTGCGCCAGGGGGAAGTGCACGCCCTGATGGGGCCGAATGGATCAGGCAAGACGAGCCTGGCCTACACGCTGATGGGGCACCCGGATTATCACGTCGACGCCGGCAGCATCACCTGGGCGGGCGAGGACCTGCCGGCCGGCCCGACGCCGCTTGGCATGTCACCGGACAAGCGCGCGCGACTGGGGCTGTTTCTGGCCTTCCAGTACCCGAGCGCTATTCCCGGCGTCACCGTCGCGAGCTTCCTGCGCAACATCTACAACGCCGTCCATCACCCCAAGCCGGCCGACGAGTCGGGACAGCAGTCGATCAAGTACACCGGCATTCCCCTCGCCAAGTTCCGCAAGCTGATGGAAGAGAAGATGGCGCTGCTGCACATCGATCCTTCCTTCGCCAGCCGCTACGTCAACGATGGCTTTTCGGGCGGCGAGAAGAAACGGCTGGAGATGCTGCAGATGTCCATCATGGCGCCGAAGATGGCGATCCTGGACGAGACCGACTCCGGCCTGGACATCGACGCGCTGCGCAACGTGGCGGAGGGGATCAACGCCACCCTCTCGCCGGAGATGGGGGTGCTGATGATCACGCACTACCAGCGCATGCTGAACTACGTGACGCCGCAGTTCGTGCACGTGCTGCTGGACGGACGGGTGGTCATGTCCGGCGGGGAGGAGCTCTCGCGGCAGCTCGAGGCCAACGGCTACGACTGGGTGCGCGAGCAGGTCGGCCTGCCGGAAGGCGTGGGCGACGAGGCGACCGATGGCGTGGCGGGCGCAGCCGGCGAGCCGGCCGAGCCTGTCGCGGAGCACGTCTAAACTAGCCCCATGGCTGTCCAGCCTGCCATCCCGTCGACCATCCCCGGAGCCTTCTCCGGCGCTGCGCTGCGCGCCGACTTCCCGGTCTTCGAGCGCCTGACCGGCACCGGCAAGCGGCTCGTCTTCCTGGACGCGGCCGCCAGCGCACCCAAGCCGCAGATCGTGATCGACGCAGTGGCCGATACCTACGCCCATCACTACGCCAACGTCCACCGCGGCATCTACGAGCTGTCGGAGGACGCCACCTCCCGCTTCGAGGCTGCCCGCCGCAAGGTGGCCGCCTTCCTGGGCGCGCCCTCCGAGCGCGAGATCGTGTTCGTGCGCAACGCTACCGAGGCGATCAACTTGGTCGCCTTCAGCTGGGGCCGCGCCAACGTCGCCAAGGGCGACCGGATCGTTACCACCCAGCTGGAGCATCACGCCAACATCGTGCCCTGGCAGCAGCTGGCTGCCGACACCGGCGCCGCGCTCGACTACGTCGCGATCACCGACGACGGGCAGCTGGATATGGACGACCTGCGCGCCAAGCTGGCCGGCCGCCCGAAGCTGGTGGCGGTGGCGGCGGTCAGCAACGCGCTGGGCACCATCAACCCCATCGGCGAGATCGCTGGCCTGGTCCACGAGGCGGGGGCGCTGCTGCTGGTGGATGCCGCTCAGGCGGCGCCGCACATGCCCATCGACATCGAGGCCATCGGCTGTGACTTCCTGGCCATCAGCGGGCACAAGATGCTGGGCCCGTCTGGCATCGGCGCGCTGTGGGGCCGTCGCGCGCTGCTCGACGCCATGCCGCCCTTCATGACCGGCGGCAGCATGATCATCCGCGTCACGCTCGAGGGCGCCGAGTGGAACGAGGTGCCGGCCAAGTTCGAGGCCGGCACGCCGGCCATTGCCGAGGCCATCGGGCTCGGGGCTGCCATCGACTACCTGACCGCGTTGGGCATGGACAACGTGCGCGAGCACGAGCGCTACCTTTTCATGGCCGCCTGGCAGGCCCTGGGCGAGATCCCCGGCGTGCGACGCCTGGGGCCGGACGACCCGGAGATCCACGCCGGCGTGATCAGCTTCGTGCTGGACGAGGTGCATCCGCACGACGTGGCCACCATCTTCGACCACGAGGGCGTGGCCGTGCGGGCGGGCCATCACTGCGCGCAGCCGGTGATGCTGCGGTACGACATCCCGGCCACCACCCGGGCCAGCTTCTACGTCTACAACGACCTCGACGACGTGCAGGCCCTGGCCGATGCGGTCCGAGCCACGCAGCAGATCTTTGCGGGCTGAGCCATGGACAACCTGTACCGCGACTTCATCCTGGAGCACTACCGCAACCCGCACAACAAGGGGGTGCTGCAGCCCCACGACCTGCACTTCGCCGACTCCAATCCGACCTGCGGCGACGAGATGAGCATGACCTTGCTGCTGGACGATGCGAAGGGCGCCATCGCCGATGTCGCCTTCGACGGCCGCGGCTGCGCCATCAGCCAGGCCTCGGCCTCGATCCTGACCGATGAGCTGCGCGGCCAGACGCTCGAGGATGTCCGCGACATCGACCCCAAGCACGTGCTCGACGAGCTGGGCGTGCCCATCGGTCCCGCCCGCCTGAAGTGCGCGCTGCTGTCCTACAAGGTGCTGCAGGGCGCGGTGCGCGGCGAGGAGATCGCCTGGCCAGAGGAGGCCGAGGCCGCGGTATGAGTCGATCCTTCGCCGGTCGCGCGACGGCCTGCCTGCAGTCGACCGGGCGCTGTACCGGGCTGCGCCGCCGCCGCTGACGGCACTCGCCGAGCCACTCGTCGCCAATCCAGCGCCCTGATCCGGGCGCCCCATCGAGGAATCCATGACCAACCAGGCAACTCCGCCACGCCAGGTCCGCGCCGCCGATGCGGTGCGGCTCGCTGGCGAGGGCTACCGCGTGATCGACGTGCGCGAGCAGGTCGAGTGGGACCAGGGCCACATTCCCGACGCCACGCTGCTCCCGCTGGCCGAGCTGCTGGCAAACGCTCCCGCCCGGTTGCCGGACACGGGGGAACGCCTGTTGCTGCATTGCGCGGTCGGCGCCCGCTCATCGCGCGCATCGGCACACCTGGCGGCGCTGGGCTATACCGACGTCGTGAACATGGTCGACAGCCTGGGCGACTGGCGCGCGGCCGGTGGCGCCTGGGAGGCTCCCACGCCGCTCCTCACCCCGGCGCAGCAGCGCCGCTACAGCCGCCAGACGCTGATCCCGGAGATCGGCGCCAAGGGCCAGCGCACGCTCCTCGACTCGAAGGTGCTGCTGATCGGCGCCGGCGGGCTTGGCTCGCCGGTGGCGCTCTACCTGGCCGCCTCCGGAATCGGCACCATCGGCCTGGTGGACGACGACGTGGTCGACGAGTCGAACCTGCAGCGGCAGGTCGTGCACACGGTGGATCGCATCGGTCAATCCAAGACGGCGTCGGCGCGAACCACGCTGGAGGCGCTGAACCCGGAGACGCGGGTGATCGAGCACCGCGAGCGGCTGTCGGCGGGGAACGTGGAGCGGCTGATCGCCGGCTACGACGTGATCGTCGACGGCACCGACAACTTCGACACGCGCTACGTGCTGAATGATGCCGCCGTCAAGCTGCGCAAGCCCGTCGTCCACGGCTCCATCTACCGTTGGGACGGGCAGGTCACCACCTTCGTGCCGTTCGCCGGCCCGTGCTACCGCTGCATGTACCCCGTCCAGCCCCCCGAGGAGCTGGCGCCGGCCTGCGCCGTGGCGGGGGTGCTGGGTGTCCTGCCCGGCATCGCCGGCATGCTGCAGGCCAACGAGGTCTTCAAGCTGCTGCTGGGCGTGGGAGAGACGTTGGCCGGCCGGCTGCTGATGTTCGATGCCATGACGACCGAGTTCAGCGAGGTCCGCATCTGGCGCGATCCCGCCTGCCCCGCCTGCGGCGAGGGCTCGCCGTGGCTGGCCGCGCCGGCGACGGCCGAGGCGCGACAGGGGGTGCCGGCGTGAGCAGCGTGCGCATCCCGCCGGTGCTGCGCGAGGAAGTCGGCGGCCAGCGGGTGGTCGAGGCCTCCGGCGCCAGCGTGTCGGAGGTGCTGGACGAGCTGTTTGCCGCCTATCCGTCGCTCGGTGCCCGCGTCACCCAGGCCGGGAAGCTGTCGCCCTTCGTGAACGTCTACGTCAACGATCGGGACGTGCGCTACCAGCAGGGCCTCGATACCGCCGTCGGGCCGAACGACACCGTCATCCTGCTGCCGGCCATGGCCGGCGGGTGACGCCGGACCGATGATCCCGGCCCCGCCGCCGTCCAGCGCGGGAAGCCACGCGGACCTGGTGGCGTCGATCGGGCACACGCCCGTCGTGCGGCTGCTGCGCCTGGCCCCGTCGCCGCATATCGAGCTGTGGGCCAAGCTGGAGGCGGCCAATCCGACCGGCTCGCTGAAGGACCGGGTGGCGCGCGCCATGCTGGAGGACGCCTTGGCGACCGGTGCGCTGCAGCCCGGCCAGACGATCCTGGAGCCGTCCAGCGGCAACACGGGCATCAGCCTCGCCATGCTGGGCGCGCGGCTGGGCCATCCGGTGCGCATCGTGCTGCCGGACAACACCACGCCCGAGCGGACGCAGCTGCTGCAGCTGTACGGCGCGGAGATCGTCTCCTCGCCCGGCGCCGAGGGCAGCAACGGGGCGATCAGGCTGGCCCAGGAGCTGGTCGCCGCCGACCCCAGCCTGTTCATGCCATACCAGTACGGCAACGAGGCCAATCCGCGTGCCCACGAGGAGGGCACCGGGCCGGAGATCCTGGTCGACGTGCCGGAGCTCGACGCGTTCGTGGCCGGACTCGGTACCGGCGGGACGCTGACCGGGGTGGGTCGCTACCTCCGGCGTGTGCGCCCCCAGGCGCGGGTGATCGCCGCTGAGCCACTTCCCGGGGAGCTGGTGCAGGGGCTTCGCTCGCTGGACGACGGGTTCGTTCCGCCGGTGCTGGACGCTTCGGTCCTGGACGATCGGCGCCTGGTGAGCAACCGTGACGCGTTGATCGGGGTGCGCCGGCTGATGCGGGAGGAGGGCATCTTCGCCGGCCTGTCGTCCGGAGCGGTCCTGCACGTGGCGGTGCGCGTGGCCGAGGAGATGGGGGAAGGCCGGATCGTGATGCTGCTGGCCGACGGCGGCTGGAAATACCTCTCCACCGGCCTGTGGTCCCGTGACCTGGACGAGCTCGACCAGGAGCTGGAGTCTGCGGTCCTGTGGTGAGCGGCGCCGGGCTCACCCTCCCACGGGCGGTGGCCGAGATGGTGCTGGCCCACGCGCGGGTCGAGCTGCCGAACGAGGCCTGCGGCCTCCTGTCCGGGTCCGCGGCGGACGGCCTGGTGACCACCTTCCACCCCGCGCGCAACATCGAGGCCTCGCCGCTGCGCTACAACGTGCACCCGGAGGACCTGGTCCGGATCACCTTCGCCATCGACGAGGTGGGGGAGGACATGGTCGGCATCTTCCACAGCCATACCCGGTCCCCGGCCATCCCCTCGCCCACCGACCGACGCGCGGCCATGTACCCCGATGCGGTTTATCTGCTGGCGAGCCTGGCAGATCCCGAAGCCGCGCCCGA
>DATEOS010000045.1:0-2121 GCA_035273815.1 Candidatus Limnocylindria bacterium | reverse complement strand
CCAGATCAGCGCCACCACGGCCGAGGGCAGGATGAACGGCATGAAGAACGCCAGCCGGTAGAACCACCGGCCGTGCCTGGCCCGGTCGGCCAGCAGCGCGAACACGAACGCCAGCAGGATCAACGGCGGCGTGGTCAGGATGGTGAACCACAGCGTGTGCCACAGCGACGACCAGAAGTCCGGGCTCTGCAGCGCCTCGGCGTAGTTGCCGAAACCGGCGAAGCTGCCCAGGCCGGGTTGCACCAGGCTGGTGTTGAAGAAGCTCATCACCAGGCCGTACAGCGCCGGCCCGATGATGAAGAGCAGGTAGAGGATGACGAAGGGGGCGAGGAAGGCCGCCGCCGGGCGCCCGTGCCGTTCGGACCGCTGCGGTTTGGTCCGGTGCGCCGGCGCCTCGGCCTTCTGGCGTGTGGAGGTTTCGGTCGTTGAGGACACCAGTACCCCCTAGACGGGTGGGGCCGTGTTGGCCAGGGTGGTCAGCTTCGTGCGGATCTGGTCCAGCGCGGCGGCCGGCTCCTGTTGCCCGCCCTGGACGGAGGCGATGGCCGAGCCGCACACGATCTCGAAGATCGAGCCGGATCCCGAGTACCAGCCCTCCGGGTCGTACGCCGCACCATCGGCGGCCGCGGCGTAGAAGGACTGCGGCTGCATCGCCTTGTACTCCGCGCTGTCCCGGAACGGCACCCAGGCCGGCACGTGCCCGCCCTCGGCCCAGGTCTTGCTCTGGTCCAGGAACGACTTGATCAGCAGCAGCGCGCGGTCCAGCCGTTCCCGGCTCCGGTCCGGATGCTTGGGGATGACCAGCGTGTGCGAATCGGCCTGCACCGAGTACTTGCCGCCGCCGTAGATGTTCGGGAACAGCGTCATGGAGAACGGCATCTTCGCCGTCTGGAAGGTGGAGATCTCCCACTCGCCCTGGAAGTAGAAGCCGGCCTGCCCCTCGGCGAACGAGGCGATCGCGCCCTGATAGTCGGCGGCCGACGGGAACAGCCCGTCAGCGGTCCACTTCCGCATGAAGTTGAGCACCTGCGTGGCCTTGGCGTCGTCGAGCACCACCTGGCGGCCGTCGTCGGCCAGCACCTGCCCGCCGAGCTGGCTGTACAGCGACTGGAACACCCGCCACGGTGTGGACGTGTCGCTGTTGATCGCGACAACGCCGCCGCTCTGGCCGGTGACCTCCTTGGCCCGCCGCATGGCGTCGAGGAACTTCTCCTCGCTGTCCAGCGGCGCCAGCTGTCCGTCGGAGCCCAGCAGGCCGGCCTTCTTGCAGACGTCGGTGTTGTAGAACATCACGAACGGGTGGGTGTCGAGCGGGATGGCGTACGCCTTCCCGCCGACCAGGCCGGCCTGCCACGCCGTCTGGTCGAGCTTGTCCGGGGTGATGCCGGCCCGGGCCAGATCCGCCAGCTGCAGTTCCTCGAGCAGATCCGCGGCCACCAGGGTCTTCATCCGGGTCAGATGCGAGATGGCCACGTCCGGCGGCTTCTGCCCGACCGTGGCAAGCGAAAGTTTGGTGTAGTACGGGTTGCCCCACGCCAGGGTCACGGCCTTGAGGTCGATGTCCGGGTTGGCTGCGCGGAAGGTGTCGAGCATCTGCGTCATGCGGACGCCGTCGCCGCCGCCGAACAGGTTCCAATAGGCCAGGGACCCGGCCGCGTCACCTCCGGTGCCGAGCCCGCTGAGCACCGGCGCGGAACAGCCGGCCAGCGACGCACCCACACCGAGGCCCGCGATGCCCTTCAGTACGGCACGCCGGCTCAGATTGCTGGTCATGAACCGAAGCCTGCCGCCGGGTGGCCTGCGATTCCACCGGAGACCACCCGCAAGACCAGAATGGCCGGACGTAAAACGAGAAGGGTCAGCCGGCGACCACCAGGGCCTGCGGCGCGGCCTGTTTCATCCGGGTCCGCAGCCAGGTCAGCTGCAGGGCGGTCTCGCCCTCACAGGTGTGCACCACCGACACCAGGTCCTCGTCCCGGGCGCCCTGCGCGGCCTGCCCGACCACCGTCCAGCAGATGTCGCACTCGGCCGCCATCAGGTAGAGATCCTGGAGATCGCGCAGCAGACCGATGCCACCGGTACGCGTACCCCGGAACAGCTCCGAGTGCAGCCGGTCCGGCT
>DATEOS010000044.1:0-2651 GCA_035273815.1 Candidatus Limnocylindria bacterium | reverse complement strand
CTTGCCGACGCACTGCGCGCAGAGGCCGATGCGTGGCAGGCAACGCGCCTCGGCACGGCGGGCGCATTCCCGAGTGCCATTGCACGCGCGCTGGAAGTCACCGCACCGTTGCCTGAGCTGGACCCTGAGCGGCTGCACGATTGCGAACCAGCCACCGATGGCCATCCCTACTCGCTGGTGACCTACGAAGGCCCCCACGGCCTTGAATCGGTGGCCAGCGGTGCCCCCGAAACAGTGCTTCAGCTGATCAGGGACGAAACCCCCGGCGATTTCGCTGAATGGCATCGGCTCGTTCTGGAGCAGGCAGCAGCTGGCGGCCGCGTCCTGCTGCTCGCGTCGCGAGCGGACCACAAACGCTGGATGCCGGAGGCATTGCTCACCTTCCGCGATCCGCTCCGCCCAGAGATTCCCGGCGCCATGGCCGTAGCCGACGCTGCCGGCATCCAGACAATCCTGGTCACGGGCGATCATCCCAGCACCGCGGCCGCCATCGCGCGTGAGGCGGCCATGCCTGCCGGACGCGTGGTCACCGGCATGGAGCTGGCATCGTGGGACGACACGCGGCTCCGCGCCGAGCTGGCCTCGCTGCATGTCGTGGCGCGGGCCAGCCCGGATGACAAGCTGCGATTGGTCGATGTGGCCCGCAGGGCGAATCGGACCGTGGCGGTCACGGGCGACGGGGTCAACGACGCGCCGGCGCTGAACCATGCCGACGTCGCGGTGGCCATGGGCAGCGGCACCGCGGTTGCCAGGGAGGCGGCCGACCTCGTCCTGGGCGATGACTCGTACGCCACGCTGATGAACGGCCTACGCGAGGGGCGCCGGATCATCGCCAACGTGCAGAAGGGCCTCACCTTCCTGCTGTCGACCCACGTTGCGCTGCTCGGCTTCATCCTGATCGCCACCATCGCCGGCTTCTCCCAGCCGCTGTTGCCCATCCAGATCCTGTGGACCGAGCTGTTCATCGACCTATCCGCATCTGTGGCCTTCGAGCGAGAGCCGGAGGAACCGGGCGCGATGCGGCGGCCGCCTCGACCCCGGACGCGGCCGCTGCTCGATCGCGGGATTCTCATCGGCACCGGTCTGGCAGGCGGGTTCACCGCCGTTGCCGCACTGGCCATCATCCTGCTGGCGGGTGGCGGGCTCGACCACGCCCGGTGGGTCGCGTTCACGGCCCTGGTCGTCGGCCAGGTCGTGCGGGCCTACGCCAACCGCAGCCTGACCGTGCCGGTGCATCGGCTGTCGACCAATGGGTTCCTGGCGATCGCGGCCGTCGTGGGGGCCGCGGTGCAGGTAGCCATCCCGTACGTCCCGGCCCTGGCGGATGCCTTCCGGGCCACGCCGCTGACATCGGCAGAGTGGATGGTTGTGACGAGCGTGGCTCTGGCTCCGGCGGTCGTCGCGCAGGTTGCGCGCAGCACCGGTCGGCGGTGGATCGCCTGATCGTCACATCGGCCGATCCGAATGACCCCTGATTCCGGTTCGTTTGGCTCTGCCCCCGTGGCAGCCCACCTCGCACGATAGGTGTTGCGACCCGGAGATGGTTGGGTCAGCCCCGACAAGCCCTCGACGTTGCTGCAATGAATGGGAGCCGGTACCGGGCCCTTGCCGGGTCTCTCTTAGACGGTGAGGCTGACCATGACCGCCACACTGGAGTGGATCATCTGCGAGGGGGCCGAACGCCCCGTCGTGGAGGGGCGGGTCGATTGCCCGCGAGCGCAGGCGGCCACGCCTCTGGTCGACGTCGACACATGCCTTCTCTGCCGTCACCTCATGGCGACTCCGATCGATCGTGAGTGGCAGGGCGAGTGTGGGACGGATGCGCTCGCCGCGGCAGACCGATGATCGGCGGCCGTCACGCTCAGGTTGCGACCGTTGGCCTGAATTGGGCCGTTCGTCCCATGGGTCAGTGCCGTCCGACCCTTAGCGACCACTCAATAGCGGTGCAACGTTGTTGTCGTGAGGAGGTCATTGAAGATGCTCGACCTTTACGGCTGGGACGCGGGAATGACCGGTGCGGCGATTTCGGTGCTCTTCATGGCCGCGATCGTCATCGGTGCCGTCGTCCAGAACATCGGTCAGGCGTCGTTCGACTACGAGTGGGTCCTGAACGCGATCGCCGCATTTGTCGGTGGGTGGCTCGGCAGCGAGGCACTCGGAGCGGCAAGTGCCTGGGGACCGGAATGGCAGGGCATGTACCTGGTTCCGGCGTTCATCGGCGCGATCGTGCTGGGCGCCCTGGTAGCCGTCGCGATCCGCTACATCACCGGCGGGACGCAAGTCAGCCATCCACGACCGATCTAAGTGTCAAATAGCCCGTGGGGCCCGGCGAATCGTTCGGACCCGCGGCCGGCGGAGGGTATGGATATGTCCAAGTCAACCGTAACGAAGCTCTTTCTTGGGAGCGTGATTGCTGTCATCGCGGGCCTGGTGCTGGGGTTCGCTGCCGTGTGGTACGCGTACGTCAACGACGCCTTCGTGATGAGCGGCAATGATGTCGTCGGGATCGAGGCGACGGCCGCGTCATGGGGCATGGTCGGGCTCGCACTCGTGGCGGGGCTGGCCATCGTAGGCGGCTTCATCGGCGGCCTCGTCTCCTGGATCGGGGCGCTGCTGAACACCGCGCAGGTGGAGGACAAGACGTGGTTCAT
>DATEOS010000043.1:0-2460 GCA_035273815.1 Candidatus Limnocylindria bacterium | reverse complement strand
GGCAGCGCGGCACGCGGCCGGCGCCGTCAGCTGCGGCTGCTGCACCGCCACACCGCAAGGCACCAGCAGCCGTCCGCGCGCCGCCAGGGCCGGCAGCTCGTCCAGGGCGATGGTCGGCTTGAGGTTGGTGATGCCGGTGACGACTGCCAGCGGGAACTGCGCCGGCAACGCTGGCGTCGGGCTGGCCGCGTCGGTCGGCGACGGCACGCCGGTTGGCGACTCGCCCGGTGTCTCACCGGATGATGGCGTTGCGCCCGAAGCAGACGGCTCCGGGCTCGGATTCAGGTTGATGCAGCCGGCGAGCAGCAGGAGCATGGCGACGAGGGGAGCGCCTCGTCTCGCGGCGGGGGTGTGCACGGCGCTATCGTAGGTGGCCCGAGGCGTGGATGGTCTTGCAGATGACTCACGAATGAGGCGGGCTCTTCGCGCACCGCTGGCGGCTCTGCTCCTGGCCGCGATGGTGCTGCCAGCCTCTGCGGGCCGACCCCCCGTCGTCGAGGCGGTTGGTCCGCTCCCGGAGTGCCGCCTGGACGACATCATGACTGTGCCGCGCGACTACGACAGCTGGAGCACCACCCTGGTCGATTGGCTCCTCCAGGTCGGCCGGAACTACAAGCCGCCGGACCTCGTGCCGGTCAGCGAGGCCGGCATCGCCGGCCCCGGCCGCATCCGCGCGGTGGCGATCGACGACCTGCGCGCCCTGGCCGCCGCGGCGGCCCACAACGGGACGCCCATCTCGGTGAACAGCCCCTACCGCAGCTATGCCGAGCAGGTGGCGAGCTTCAACGGCTGGGTCGGTGTCGACGGCTTCGACGACGCGATCACGTACTCGCAGCGGCCCGGCCATTCTGAGCATCAGCTGGGCTTGACGATCGACTTCCAGACCCTCAACGGTGGGAGCGCGCTGCAGGGGGACTGGGCGACCACGCCGGCCGGGGCCTGGATGGCGAAGAACGCCTGGAAGTATGGATGGCTAATGAGCTATCCCAAGGGCGAGGGTGGCGCGCTCCTCTCGGACGCCACCTGCTTCCACTACGAACCGTGGCACTACCGCTACCTGGGTCGCGAGATCGCGCGGAACGTGCATCGATCCGGGCTGACCATCCGGGAGTACCTGTGGAAGCACTACACCATGGTCGACCCGCGAACTGGTGAGCCGCTGGCCACCCCGACACCCACGCCGTCCGCATCGCCGACGCCGGTCCCGACGCAAACCGCCACGGCCAGTCCATCAGCTTCGGCAACGGCGGCCAGCGCTACGGCCACGGCCTCAGCCATCCCGGCGCAGACCGGCCCGCTGGGCATCGATCCACTCGTCGTCGCCGCCCTGGGCGTGGCGCTCCTCGTGCTGGTCGGGATCGGCGTTGCCGCCAGGCGCGGCGGCTCGCCGGGGTAGGGCTGCGAGCCGCCGATATCGGTCTACAATCGTCGGCCCATGACCGAACCGCAGGACGCTGCCCGGACGACCACTGCCATCGGCTTTGGATCGGGTATCTCCGACGATCACAAGGACGGAATCCGCTGGGTCGACTACAGCAACATCAGCTGGAACCCGGTCTTCTGCAAGCGCTGCGACATCTGCGTCGACATCTGCCCCAAGGACACGCTGGTGCTGCGCAACGACGCGATCATCGAGGAGGAGAACTGCATCCTCTGCGGCCTGTGCGAGCGCTACTGCCCCGACCTGGCGATCGAGATGATCCCGTCCGCGGTGGCCGCCCACGAGGCGAAGGGGGAGCAGGGCTCGCCGTGACCCGCCGGCTGACCCAGGGGAACGAGGCCGTGTTCCGCGGCGCCGTGGCTGCGGGCGCGAACTACTACGCCGGCTACCCGATCAGCCCCTCCACCGAGATCCTGAACATCGCCTCCGGCTGGGCGGCGGAGCACCCCGAGTTCCGCTTCCTGCAGGCGGAAGACGAGATCGCCAGCGCCAATGCCGTGATCGGCGCCTCGCTGGCCGGCGCCAAGTCATTCACCGCCACCAGCGGTCCGGGCTTCAGCCTGATGCAGGAGGCGATTGGCTACGCGCAGAAGGTGGGCGTGCCTTCCGTTTTCGTGAACGTGCAGCGGGTGGGTCCCGCCACCGGCATGCCGACCATGCCCGGCCAGGGCGACATCATGCAGGTGCGCTACGGCAGCACCGGCGACTACACGCCCATCGCCTTCTATCCGAACGGCGTGGAGGAGGCGTTCCGGGTCAGCATCCAGGCCTTCAACGCAGCCGAGGAGTCGCAGAGCCCGGTCGTCATCCTGTCGGACACGTTCGTGGCGCACCTGAACGAGGTGGTGGACCTCGACGAGCTGGCGGCCGAGGTGCCGGTGGCGGAGCGCAGCATCCCGCCGCTCGGACGCCACGAGCCCGGACACCCGCGCTTCTTCGCCGGCGTGCTGATGTACGAGCACGGGCCGAACGCCGGCGAGCCGGCAACGGCCGATGCGGACGAATACCTGCGCCAGTTC
>DATEOS010000042.1:0-2269 GCA_035273815.1 Candidatus Limnocylindria bacterium | reverse complement strand
TCCACCCCACCGTGCTCTCGCTGTACCGGTACCTGGTGCGGTCGCTGCTGGATGTTTCCCCCGCCGCGGCGGCCATGTTCGACGACCTGGTGGCCTTCACTGAGCAGTGGCTCAGCCGCTACATCCCGGGCCTGACGGAGGACACCAGGGCGTACTCCGCTGTCCTGGTGGCCATGCAGATCGGGATGCTCGGCCTGCGCGACCACGTGTCCCGCGCCCTGGGCGCCGACATTCTCGGCCGCGACGGCAACCTGCGCCTCATGCGGGCGCTGATCGAGATCCACTCGACCACGCTCATGACCCCTGAGCAGACAGCGCAGGCGACCGCCGCGCTGGACCTCGTCCAAAAGACAAGCAACACAGAAGGAGCATCACGATGACCGAGGCCATCCACGTCGAGGCGCTGGTCAAGACGTTCGGGCGTACGCGCGCCCTGGACGGACTGAACCTGAGTGTGCGCACCGGCGAGGTGCATGGCTTTCTCGGACCCAACGGGGCCGGGAAGACGACCACCCTGCGCGTCCTGCTCGGCCTGTTGCGGGTCGACTCCGGGTCGGTGAGCCTGCTCGGCGGCGACCCCTGGCGCGACGCCACCACCCTGCACCGCCGGCTGGCCTACGTGCCGGGCGACGTCACGCTGTGGCCCACACTGTCCGGCGGCGAGGTCATCGACCTGCTCGGCCGGCTGCGCGGCGGGCTGAACCTGAAGCGCCGGAACGCTCTGCTGGAGCGGTTCGAGCTGGATCCCCGCAAGAAGGGCCGGGCCTACTCCAAGGGCAACCGGCAGAAGGTGGCCCTGGTCGCGGCGCTGTCGTCCGATGTGGAGCTACTGCTGCTCGACGAGCCGACCTCGGGCCTGGATCCCTTGATGGAGGAGGTTTTCCGTGAGGTGATCCGGGAAGAGAAGGGCCGCACCGTCCTGCTCTCCAGCCACATTCTGTCCGAAGTGGAGGCTCTCTGTGACCGGGTCACGATCGTCCGCGAGGGACGCACGGTCGAGTCCGGAACCCTCACCGAGCTGCGCCACCTGACCCGTACCCACATCGAGGCCGAGCTGGCCGGGCCACCGTCCGGAATGGACACGCTGGCCGGCGTACACGATCTGGTGGTCGCCGGCTCACGGGTGAGCTTCGACGTGGAGAACGACTCGATCGACGCCGCCATCCGGCACCTGTCCGGTCTCGGCGTGCGCAGCCTGGTCAGCCAGCCGCCGACCCTGGAGCAGCTCTTCCTGTCCCACTACGGCGAGCGGCCCCAGACGAAAGAGGTGGCGGCGGCATGACCAACTACACGGGTACGGGAGCGCTGGTCCGGCTGGCGCTGCGGCGCGACCGGGTCATGATCCCGATCTGGCTGGCCGCGTTCGTACTCTCCGCGTACAGCTCGGCGGCCGCGGTGAAGGGCCTCTACTCGACCCAGCTCGACCTGGTGAAGGCGTCGGAGACGTTCAACAACGCCACCGCGGTGGTCGCGCTGTACGGCAGGATCTACGACGTCACCAATCCGGCCGGCCTGGCCCTGGTGAAGCTCGGCGGCCTCGGTGGGGCGTTCGTGGCCCTGCTCTCGATCCTGCTGGTGGTCCGACACACCCGGGCCGAGGAGGAGGCCGGTCGGCAGGAGCTGCTCGGCGCCACCGTGCTCGGCCGCCGGGCGCCGCTGACCGCCGCCCTGATCGTGGCCATCAGCACCGACCTGGTGCTCGCCGTCCTCACCGCGCTGGCGCTGATCGGGGGCGGCTTCGACGTCGTCGGCTCGTTCGCGTTCGGCGTCGGTTGGGGCCTGACCGGCATCGCGTTCGCCGGCGTGGCCGCCATCACCGCCCAGCTGACGACCACCTCGCGGTCGGCCAACGGTCTGGCCAGCATCGTGCTCGGCGTGGTGTACGTGCTGCGGGCGATCGGCGACACCGCCGGACCGGGCGGACCCGGCTGGGCCACGTGGCTGTCGCCGATCGGCTGGGGCCAGCAGCTGCGCCCGTTCGCCAGCGAACGCTGGTGGGTGGCGGTGCTGCCGGTCGCGCTCGCGGTGGTGCTGATCCCGATCGGGTACGTGCTGGTGGGCCGGCGGGACTTCGCGGCCGGCCTGCTGCCCGACCGGCTGGGGCCGGCCACGGCGTCGCCCAGCCTGCGCAGCTCGTTCGCGCTGGCCTGGCGGCTGCAGCGGGGCAGCCTGTACGCGTGGGCCGCGGCGAGCGGGCTGATGGCGGTGGTCATGGGCAACCTGGCCACGCAGTTGTCCGGCTTCCTGGACAGCCCGGAGACGAAGGAAC
>DATEOS010000041.1:0-2716 GCA_035273815.1 Candidatus Limnocylindria bacterium | reverse complement strand
GGCGGCGCGGCCACCGTAACCCCGACCTCCGACATTCGTCGACGGTCCCCGGGAAGCGATCGACGCCTGCGGAGTCGACCGCGCGGTGGCCGGCTGGAGGCGATCGTCTAGGGAGACCGTGACCGCAGGGCGCCGCAGCTCACCGCCTCAGTCGCCGCCGGTGAATCGTCTAGCCGAGGTGCTGCTTCAGCCAGGCCACATCTGCCGCCTGACCCTCCCGACCACCGGGGGTCTCGACCACCACCGGCGCGCCCGCTGCCCTGATCACCGCCAACAGCGCGTCACCGTCGATCTCCCCGTCGGCGAGGTTCGCGTGCCGGTCGGCGCCGGAGTTGAAGCCGTCGCGGGAGTTGTTGCAGTGCACCAGGTCGATCCGGCCAGTGATCGATCGGACCCGGTCGACGGCGTCGGCCAGCGCGATGCCACCGGCATGGGCGTGGCAGGTATCGAGGCAGAAGCCGACCGTGTCGCCGCCGGTGGCCGAGGTGACGGCGTCCCAGAGCCGCTCGATCCGCTCCATCCGCCGGGCCATCGCCTGGTCACCGCCGGCGGTGTTCTCGATCAGCAGCGGCACCGGCATCTCCAGGCTCTCGATGCACTTGCGCCAGTTGTCGAACCCCTTCTCGGGGTCGTCGTCTTTGAGCACGTGGCCGCCGTGCACGATCAGCCCGGCCGCTCCGATCTCGGCGGCGGCGTTCACGTACTGCTGCAGGAACTTGCGGCTGGGGATGCGGATCCGGTTGTTGGTGGTCGCCACGTTGAGCACGTACGGCGCGTGCACGTAGAGCGCGATGTCGTTGTCCACCGCCGCCTGCCTCAAGGCGGTGGCACCACCCTCGTACGCGAACTCCGGACCCTTCCAGCCCTGCGGGTCGCCGAGGAAGAACTGGGCCAGGTCCGCGTTCCGCGCCTTCGCCTCGGCGATCGGGTCCTGCTGCTCGCCGTGCCCGCCGATCCGGATGTCAGTCATGGTGCTGACCTTAGGCGCAGCCGCCGACACCACCCACCTGCTCGATATTCCAGCATCTGCTTGGGATGCATCTCGAGCAGATGCTGAAATGTCGAGCAGATCCGTCAGCGGGCGGGCAGGCGCCGACGCTCAGGCCGTGCTGCGCGGTTCGCCCGAAGCGGCTGGCTGGGCTGGCACCGGGAGCGCCGGCGGCAGCTCCTTCTCGAGGTCCGCGACCCGAGCCCGGAGCAGCGTCAGCTCACGACTGCGGCGCTCCCACAGGATCGAGACCGTGACCACCACAACAGCGGCCAGCGCACCGAGGACGACACCCCACAGGGAGGCGTACCGGAAGCCCGGCGCGGTCACGTCCATCGTCCGGTCGCCGGCCTGGGCGGCCGGACTGGTGCCGATCGCGATGCCCAGCGTCATCAGATTCGGCGTGGTGAGAACAGCGGCGATCAGCACGATGATGCCCTTGGCCGGCCAGCTGAATGCTCGGTGCCGGGCCTGGGCCAGCACGATCAGCGGCAGGAACGAGAACACGAAGCCGTAGATCAGCCCGACCAGGATCCCGTTGCTGATCCGCCCGCTGACCTGACGGCCGACCAGCTGGGACCACCAGCGCGGGATCAGCGCGGACAGCAGGAAGTAGAGCAGCACGGTCAAGATCGCGCCCGCCACGACGAAGACCGCGAACCTGATGATCGTCCTGCGTCGCTCCAGCTGTTCCGGCGTCTTCGGCTTCGGTGGCTGCTTGGCCCTGGTCAGCTTCGACATCGGCGCCTTCGTCGGCGCCGCTGCTGCTGTCTTGGCCGGCTTCTCGGTTCCCGCGCCGGGCTTGTCCGGCGGACTGGCCGGCTTGCCCGACCCGGTGCTGTCGCTCACCGGCTGATCATCGCAGCAGCCGCCCGGTCAGCGGCGCTCGCGTGACCAGGACGACCAGCGAATCTGGCACCGCCGACGGATCTGACATCCCGGGTGATGCCGGCCGCTCAGCCGGGATGCTTGTCCTGGGTGTCGGTATCGTCGCGGCCGTGCTGCCACCAGTCCCGGACCCGCCCGGCAGCGGCGCTGCCCACCCCGCCGACCACGGTGCCAACGCCCCCGACCACGCGGAACAGCGGATCGGAGGAGGTGCGGAAGGCGTTTGCGTACGAGGCCGCGGCCGCCTTGACGTCGTCGCTCATCGGAGCATCGGCGTCCTCGGAGCGCCTGGCGTAGTCGCCGGCCAGGATCGCGCGGTACTCCTCGCCGGCCGCCCATCGCTGCAGCTCCGCGGCGCGCAGCGCGGCCAGCGGATGGGTCTGGCCGCTGATCTGCACGATCTTCAGCAGGCTGTCCCGGACGTCGCCGGTGGTGGTGTACTCCGTCGCCTGATCCAGGAAGCCGGCGACGTCCATCTCGTCGGGATTCTGCGCCCCCGCCAGGCAGGCGTGGACCCGCAGGGCCGCCTTCGGGTCCTGACCGCACAGCAGACCGGCCCGGTCGCAGGACAGCTCGGACTTGCGGTACCACTCATTGAGCCCCTGGATGATGGCTCGGACGCCCCAGTAGCCGATCGGCATCCACTGGATCGAGGTGGCGATGTTGATCAGCTGCAGCAGCATCGTGCGGTAGACGGCGTGCCCGGACAGGACGTGGCCGACCTCGTGCCCGATGATGAACCGCAGGCCGTCGTCGTCGACCAGGTCGAGCATCCCGGTGCTGATCACGATCAACGGCCGGTCCAGCCCGATGGTCATGGCCGTCGGCTGCGGGCTCTGC
>DATEOS010000040.1:0-3302 GCA_035273815.1 Candidatus Limnocylindria bacterium | reverse complement strand
GCGCGCCGCAACCGGCGCTGCGGGATGAGGAGCGCCACCGGCAGCGCACCCATCACCGCGAAGGCCGGCACCGCCAGCGCGCCGAAGATGGTGCCCTCGTGATCCAGGCGTACCGGCGGCAGGCCGGCGCCGCCGGCCATGAGCCATTCCACCCGACGCCAGGCCAGGACCGCAACCGCGTGGAGCGAGAGCGCCAGGATCGGGACCGTCACCACCAGCGCAGTCCAGTCCGGGCGATGGCGCAGTGCCAGCAGAGCGGCGGGCAGCATCACTGCGAAGCCGACGATCGCGGCCAGGGCGCCGGCCGAGAGGCCCGGATTCCACGCGGTGAGGCTGGCGATCCCAAAGGCCAGCAGCAGCGCCAGGATCGGGATCTCCAGCGGCGTGCGCGGCAGGTCGCCGCCGCTCAGCCCGATCCACAGCAGGCCGCCGACGACGGCCACTGCGGCCAGGTGCAGGCCCAGCTGGTAGCGCGGGTCCCAGAGGGCTCCGTCCCAGCCGATGTAGAACAGCACCGCCAGGCCGATCCCCACCGCGGCCAGCTCTGCCAGACGACGAGGAGTGATGGTTCGGTCGATCTCGAGCGCCTCAGCCCGCGTAGCGTTCGGCGGCGCGATGCACCATGCGTGCCACCGCCTCGCGCAGGGCCGGGGGCGCGACCACCTCCACCGCATCGCCCCAGGACAGGATCCAGGGGCGGATCTCGACGATGCCGGCCACGGTCACGGCCAGCTCGATCCGCCCGTCGTCAAGCTCGGTCAGCCGCTGGGAGCGGTGCCACACCGACTCGCGCACGCGCTGCGCGGCCGACGGGTCAAAGCGCAGCACGACCTCGTCGACACCGCTCTCCGCGGACCAGATTCCCCAACTGTGAGCAAGCCAGGCGTCCGGGTCGAAGTCCTGCGGGATCTCGTACCGATCGGCGGTGACGGTCGAGGTCTTGATGCGCTCCACCTTGTAGGTGCGCATGGCGTCGACCGTCTCATCGAAGCCGATGAGGTAGACGTTGTGGCTGCCGGCATCGGGCTCCAGGAAGTAGGGACGCACGCGCGCGTGGCGGGCGTCGCCGTCGGACGGCTCGTACTCGAACTCGACGACCCGTCCATCGGCCCAGGCCTGCGCCACGTGGGCGAAGTTCCTCGTGAACGGCTCGTTGGGGCCGGCGCGGCCGACGGTCAGCATGGTGGCGGCCACGTGCCGGGCGATCGGCTGCGGCAGCAGGTCGGCCAGCTTGGTGAAGGCGCTGACCACGGCCTGGTCGTATTCATCGGACCAGCGGGCGATCAGGCGCGTGGCCAGGAAGAGCACGATCGCCTCCGCCAGCGAGAGCGGCAGCGGCGGCAGGAACGACTTCTTCTCGATGCCGTAGCGCCCACGGCCCGCGGTGAAGATCGGCATGCCGAGCTCTTCGTCGAGCGCCTTGATGTCGCGGTAGACGGTGCGCGTGGTCATGCCGGTCAGCTCGGCGATCTCCGTCACGGCCACCCCGTTATCGCCCGAGCCTCGCGTGTACAGGATCGAGGCGACGCTCAGCAGACGGGCCAGCCGGTCGCGCTTGCGCGACCATCGGTCCTCACGCCCATCATCGCTCCAATCCTCGTCAGGCACGGGCCCGATGATAGCCGGGGACGGGTCGGCAGCCGCCTGCGGCAGCTAGGGCGTGACGAAGAAGAAGGCGATCGCCAGGATGGCGTACACGCTCATGAGCTGCAGCCCCTCGACCCAGTTGGAGCGACCGTCGAGGGCGATGTACGAAGCGATCAGGGTGCCCACCCCGACCGCCACCACCTCAAGCGGTGTGAACACCAGCGTCAGCTCGTTGCCGACCAGCAGCCCGAAGATGACCAGCACCGGCGCGGCGAAGAGTGCGATCTGCGTGGCCGAGCCGAGCGACGTGACCAGGCTGAAATCCATTTTGTTCTTGTAGGCCAGCGTCACCCCAACCACGTGTTCGGCCAGGTTGCCGATGAGCGGGATCAGGATGATGCCGACGAAGAACTTGTTGATCCCCACCGCCTCGACCATGGGGTCGAGCGAGTACACCAGGATCTCGGACACCACCGTCAGGGCGGCGGCGGAGCCGATGAGGACCACCAGCGAGCGCCGCACACTCCACTCTGGCGGCTCCTCCCGGTCGCGCTCGCCGGGCGCTGTGGCCTCCGGCGTCGAGAAGTAGAAGTAGGTCTGGGCCGCATACGTCAGGAGCAGCACCACCGCCACGCCGACCGACAGCACCTCCAGGTTGAAGAAGACCGGTGACCCCTCGCCGGTCTCTGCCCCGGCATTCAGGATGGCGGCGAAGGTGGCCGGCACGATGAGGCCGATGGTGGCCAGGATCAGGCTGGCGGCGTTCATGCCGGTGGCCTGCGCGTCGTAGCGCTGGATCCCGTTCTTCAGTCCGCCCACGAACAGCGATGCCCCCAGCACCAGCAGCAGGTTGCCGACGATGGAGCCGGTGATCGAGGCCTTCACCACGTCCAGCTCGTTGTTCACGATCAGGAAGCCGGCGATGATGATCTCGCCCACGTTGCCGACCGTCGCGTTCAGGATGCCGCCGATGCGTGGGCCGGCCGCGGCCCCCAGCTGCTCGGTGGCGTGGCCCAGGATGTAGGCCAGGCCGCCAATGGCCACCGCGCTCACGCCGAACGTGATGGTGGCGTCGGCCCCGACCACGCGCAGGATCAGGGCCAGCACGCTGCCGACCGTGGCGACGCCGTACGCGATGAGGGCGAGCACGCGGCGATGGTACCGGCGGCGCCTAGGGCGAGGAGCTGGCCTCCGCGCCGGCGGACTCGGACGACTCCGCCGCCTCCGTCGGCGACGGCCGCGCAGTCTGGGCCGGCGCCTGCTCTCCCGGCAACGCGGCGAACATGGCACGGTTCAGCTGGTCGTCCACGCCGATCAGCAGGAAGACGTAGTCGCCTGCGGCCCAGGTGTAGATGTGGGTGCCGGCCACGGTGGCGTTGTCCTCCGGCCGCTCCCAGGTCACGCGTCCGTCGATGCGCCGGTAGCGCCACGGTTCTCGATGCAGCCCGGCGATGCCGACGTACCGGCCGGCCGTCTCCAGGTACGGCTCCAGCTGGCGGGTGGTCGGCAGCGGCTGCTCGACCCGTGTGGCGTAGAGCGAAAGGCGCGGTTCGTTCACGTAAGCAACCTGCAAGGCCCTGAACTGCAGTCCCAGGTCGCCGTAGGCGGACGCGAAGTCGCCTGGCGTCATGGCGAACTCGCTGGTGGGCGGCACGACGACCGTCGCTCCGCGCAGGCGCGTCGGGATCAGGCCCGCCAGCTCAGGATCCGGCGGG
>DATEOS010000039.1:0-3932 GCA_035273815.1 Candidatus Limnocylindria bacterium | reverse complement strand
GGGTGCAGGCCGATGACGTACTGGCAGCGCTGAAACAGCAGCGCCGGGTTCCCAAGGTCGGGTAGATGCAGTACCTGCTGACCCACCTCGACGATGCGTGGACGCTGACGCTGATCCACCTGCGGCTGTCCCTGGTGCCGATCGTGCTGGGACTGCTCATCGCGGTGCCGCTCGGTGCGATCATCCAGCGGACCACCGCGCCGCGCCGGATCGTCACGGTGATCGCCAGCATCGTGTTCACCATCCCGTCGCTGGCGCTGTTCGTCGTGCTGCCGCTGGTCATTCCGACCCGCATCCTGGATGAGGCGAACGTCCTTGTGGCGCTGACGCTCTACACCACCGCGCTGCTGGTGCGCGCGGTACCCGAGGCGCTGGACGCGGTGCCCGCCGATGTGCTCGACGCGGCCACCGCCGTCGGCTACCGACCGCTGACCCGGATCGTCAAAGTGGAACTGCCGCTGGCCATCCCGGTGCTGATCGCCAGCCTGAGAGTCGTGGCGGTGACCAACATCTCGATGGTGTCGGTCGGCTCGGTGATCGGTATCGGCGGGCTGGGCACCTGGTTCACCGAGGGCTACCAGGCCAACAAGAGCGGACAGATCATCGCCGGCATCATCGCGATCTTCGTGGTGGCCGTGGTGATCGACACGCTGATCCTGTTGGCGGGCAAGGCGCTCACCCCGTGGGATCGACGCCCCCGTGCGAAGGCCGGTGCCCGGTGAACTTCCTGAACGAGGCGCTGTCCTACATCTTCACCGCGGCCAACTGGTCCGGGCCGGCCGGCCTGGGCATCCGGATCGCCGAGCATCTGCAGTACACCCTGATCGCGGTGCTGTTCTCGGCGCTGATCGCCATCCCGGTCGGGCTGCTCATCGGCCACACCGGCCGGGGCACCTTCCTGGTGGTCACCGGCGTCAACGCGCTACGTGCTCTGCCCACCCTGGGTGTGCTGCTGCTCGGTGTCCTGCTGTGGGGGCTGGGGCTGATCCCACCCACGGTCGCGCTGATGCTGCTGGGCATCCCGCCACTGCTGGCCGGGACCTATTCGGGTATCGCGAACGTCGACCGTGCGGTCGTCGACGCGGCCCGGGCCATGGGCATGACCGAGCGGCAGGTCCTGCTGCGCGTCGAGGTGCCCAACGCGCTGCCGCTGATCCTCAGTGGCCTCCGCACCGCCACCCTGCAGATCGTGGCCACCGCCACGGTCGCGGCATACGCCAGTCTGGGCGGGCTGGGCCGGTACCTGATCGACGGGATCAAGGTGCGCGAGTTCTACCTGGCGCTGGTCGGGGCCCTGATGGTGACCGCGCTGGCCTTGATCCTGGACGCGGCGCTCGCCCTGGCGGTGTGGTTGTCCCAACCGGGTGCCGACCGGTTCGGGCGGGGTGCCCGGTTACCGCAACCGCTGCTCAACGACGAGGTGGCCCTCGAATCGCCCAACGCGGCTACGCAGTCCGGGGGCGGTCGCATACGGTATGAGGGTGACTGAACCAGCCGAAAAGTGGCCGGCGATCCTGACCTGGCGTGCGCACGATGTGCCGCGGATGGAGTCGGTGCGCGTGCAGTTGTCCGGCAACCGGATCAAGGCGTACGGCCGTATCGTGGCCGCCGCCACATCGTCACACCCCGCATTCAGCGCGTCCTACGATCTGGTCACCGACGAGTCCGGGGCCACCAAACGACTGTCACTGACCATGACGCTGGCCGAGCGGGAACGCCAGCTGTCCATCGCCCGTGACGAAGAGGGCATGTGGCTGGTGCGGGATCACCAGAACCAGACCAGCCGGGCCGCCTTCGAGGGCGCATTGGACGTCGACGTGGTGTTCAGCCCGTTCTTCAACGCGCTGCCGATCCGGCGCACCGGGCTCTACCAGCGCGCGGAATCGCTGGAGCTGCCCGTGGTGTACGTGCGGCTGCCGGAGCTGACGGTGGAGTTGGAGACGATCAGCTACGCCGGTGCCGGGTCGAACGGGATCAACCTGAAGTCGCCGGTCGCCGAGACCACCATCACCGTCGACGACGACGGTTTCATCCTCGACTACCCCGGACTGGCAGAGCGGATCTGATCACTCCGCCGGCCCGGCCGGCCGCGGCGAGTTCCTCGCGCCACTGCGGGGCGCCGACGGTGACGGTCAGGATGTCGGGTCTGCTGAAGCTGTCGTAGCGGATCCGGGCGGCGTGACCCGCCTCCACCAGATCGGCCACCGATTTGTGCTTCGCGAGGTTCGACCGCGCCCGGG
This sequence comes from Candidatus Limnocylindria bacterium, assembly GCA_035273815.1. GTDB lineage: Bacteria > Chloroflexota > Limnocylindria > QHBO01 > QHBO01 > DASSCW01. Next base: position 1,692 of record DATEOS010000039.1, on the reverse strand, counting down.
TGAGCAGTTCGATGCTGCGGTCCAGTCCGGTGAGCAGCTGCTCGGAGTTGGCCTGGCACATCGCGCGGACCAGGTCCGGGGCGGTGGCCGCCACCCGGGTGCCGTCCCGGAACGATCCGGCGGCCAGGGCGTAGGCCAGCGGGACGTCGCCGGCCGTCACCGCCAGCGTCTCGGCCAGCAGATGCGGCAGGTGCGATATCGCCGCCGCCGCGGCGTCGTGTTCATCGGAGCGGGCCGGTACCACGAAGGCGCGGCAGGTCAGGGCGAGATGCATCACCTCGGCCCACACGCCGGCGTCGACATCGTCGTCCACGCTGATCACCCAGGGGGTACCGGCAAACAGATGTTCGTTGCCCGCGGCCCAGCCGGAGTGCGCGGTGCCCGTCATCGGGTGCCCGCCGACGAATTTCGGGCGCAGCCCGGCGGCCTCGACCTGCGCCAGCACCGGGCCCTTCACGCTGATCACGTCGGTGAGCGGGCAGTCCGGGGCGATGGCCCGGACGTGGTCGAGCATGACGGCGAGCGCGGGCATCGGGACGGCCAGCACGATCAGGGCACCGGTCTCGGCGGCGCGGGACAACGCGGCGTCGATCGCGGTGGTGGCGTCATAGCCGTCGAACCGGGCGGCCTTCACACCGTCCACCGAGCGGTTGTAGCCGAACACCTCGCGGCCCGCCGCGGCCGCCGCCCGCATCAGCGATCCGCCGATCAATCCCAGGCCCAGCACGCATACCGGAGTGTCGGTCACCGGTCTAGGTTGGCACACCTTCCGGCGGGTGGTGAATAGGTGGTCAACGCCCCGGCCGGGGACTACCGTTATCGCCCATGGGAGCACAGCGTGCCCCGGCGCAGGAGGCTGCCAACCTGCCCGGTGGATTCGGAGTGGCGGTCGTCCGCGAGGACGGCAAGTGGCGGTGCACTCCGATGCGTAAGGCCGCGTTGAACAGCCTGGCGGCGGCCGAGACCGAGCTGCGGGAACTACGCAGCGCCGGTGCGGTTTTCGGTCTGCTCGATGTCGACGAGGAATTCTTCGTGATCGTGCGGCCGGCCCCGGCGGGCACCCGGCTGCTGCTGTCGGACGCGACGGCCGCGCTGGACTACGACATCGCCGCCGAGGTGCTGGACAAGCTGGACTCCGATATCGACGACGAGGACCTCGAGGACGAGGACCCGTTCGAGGAGGGCGACCTCGGCGTGCTCTCCGACGTCGGACTGCCCGAGGGGGTGCTCGGCGTCATCGTCTCCGATGAGGAGATGGAGATCGAGGAACAGATCACCGCGATCGCCCAGCGGTTGGGCTTCGAGAACGAATTGGTCGCGGTGCTCGACAAACTCGGTCGGTGACCCCCGAGCAACTGATCCGGGCCGCCCTGGACGCCGCGGCTGCGGCCGGGCCCCGTGACGTCCCCATCGGCGCGGTGGTGTTCGCGCCCGACGGCACCGAGCTGGCCCGCGCCGCCAACGCCCGCGAAGAACTGGGTGATCCGACCGCGCACGCCGAGATCCTGGCGATGCGTGCCGCCGCGGCCCGGCTCGGTGACGGATGGCGGCTGGAGGGCTGCACGCTCGCGGTGAGCGTCGAACCGTGCACCATGTGCGCCGGGGCGCTGGTGATGGCACGGATCGGGGTGCTGGTGTTCGGCGCCTGGGAACCCAAGACCGGCGCCGTCGGATCGCTGTGGGATGTGGTGC
>DATEOS010000038.1:0-2499 GCA_035273815.1 Candidatus Limnocylindria bacterium | reverse complement strand
CGGGCACCCGCTGTATCAGGTGCTGTCGATCATCGTCGCGACCTTTCTGGGCACCATGGGCCTGCCGCATGTGCTGGTGCGCTTCTACACCAACCGCGACGGGCGGGCCGCCCGGCGCACCGCACTGGCCGTGATCGCGCTGCTGTCGTTGTTCTATGTGTTCCCCATCCTGCTCGGGGTCTTCTCCCGGCTGTATGTGCCGCAACTGCTGATCACCGGAACCGCCGATGCCGCAGTGCTCTTGGCGCCCGGCTCGGCGATCGGCGGGGCGCTCGGGCAGTTGTTGGCCGCGCTGGTCGCAGCGGGTGCCATCGCGGCGTTCCTGGCGACGTCGTCGGGGTTGCTGGTCAGTATCGCCGGGGCACTGGCCACCGATGTGTTGCGCGGAAGGGTCCGGGATTTCCGGGTGGCCGCGGTGATCGGCGGGCTGATCCCGATCCCGCTGTCACTGCTGGTGTCCGACCTGGAGCTGTCGCGCACCGTCGGCCTGGCGTTCGCGGTCGCGGCGTCCACGCTGTGCCCACTGTTGGTGCTCGGCATCTGGTGGCGCGGGCTGACCGCGGCCGGGGCGGCCTGCGGACTGATCGTCGGCGGGCTGGTGTGCGGCGGGGCGGTGCTGGTGGCCATCACCGGCGGTGTCGACGAGACGGTGCTGGGCGGCTGGCCGGCGGTGGTGGTCGGCTATCCCGCCGCGGTGAGCGTGCCGGTGGCGTTCGCGACCATGATCGTGGTCAGCGCGTTCACCACGGCCACCCCGAATGTCGCACAGATCTTCGCCCGGATGCACGTGCCGGAGCGCCTCGGCATGGGCATCGAGCGGCTTCCCCGGGGCTAGACCCGGCGCCGTTCATCGTCGACGACTGACCGTTCACCGCACCTCGTCCCCGTTTCACCCGGTTCACCTGGGGGAACACTTCCGGTTGTGACCTGAGTCTCAATACGCTTCGGAGCCAGTTGCGGTTCACACTCGAACAGTCAGGAGCACGCGGTGCCCACCACCCAGAATCGGCCGGCCCCCACCGGCCAAGAGTTCATCGCCATGCAGGCGAGCCCCGAATTCCAGGAGCTTCGAAGCAGACTGCGGCGCTTCGTGTTCCCGATGACGGCGTTTTTCCTGGTCTGGTACGGCCTCTATGTGCTGCTCGGCGCGTTCGCGCACGACTTCATGGCCACCCCGGTGTTCGGCGTCGTCAACGTCGGGCTGATCATCGGCCTCGGCCAGTTCCTGACGACGTTCATCATCACCGGTCTCTACGTCCGGTTCGCCAACCGTGAGTTGGATCCGCGCGCAGCCGCGATCCGCGAAGAGCTGGAAGGACCGGCACAGTGAACTACCTGGCAGCAACCGAGGCGGTCGGCAACCCGGTCGCCAACATGGCCATCTTCGGCCTGTTCGTCGTCGTCACCATGGTCGTGGTGATCCGGGCCAGCAAGAAAAACGCCACCGCCGCCGAGTTCTTCACCGGCGGCCGCGGGTTCTCCGGACCGCAGAACGGTATCGCCATCGCCGGCGACTACCTGTCGGCCGCGAGCTTCCTGGGCATCGCGGGCGCCATCGCGGTCTACGGCTATGACGGCTTCCTATACTCCATCGGGTTCCTGGTGGCCTGGCTGGTGGCACTGCTACTGGTGGCCGAATTACTGCGCAACACCGGCAAATTCACCATGGCCGACGTTCTGAGCTTCCGGCTCAAACAACGCCCGGTCCGGGTCGCCGCGGCCACTTCGACGCTCACCGTCTCGCTGTTCTACCTGCTGGCCCAGATGGCCGGTGCCGGCGGCCTGGTGGCCCTGCTGATGAACATCAACAGCCGTGCCGGGCAGTCCGTCGTCATCGCCGTCGTCGGCATCCTGATGATCGTCTATGTGCTCGTCGGCGGTATGAAGGGCACCACCTGGGTGCAGATCATCAAGGCGGTGCTGCTGATCGCCGGCGCCGGTTTCATGACGGTGATGGTGCTGACCAAGTTCGGGCTGAACTTCTCCGAGATCCTGACCTCGGCGCAGACCGCCATCTCCGGCGCCACCACCGAGGGCGTGGCCTCGCGCGATGTGCTCGCCCCCGGTGCGCAGTACGGCGGTTCGTTGACCAGCCAGATCAACTTCATCTCGCTGGCGTTGGCGCTGGTGCTCGGCACCGCGGGCCTGCCGCACGTGCTGATGCGGTTCTACACGGTGCCGACCGCCAAGGAGGCCCGGCGCAGCGTGGTCTGGGCCATCGCCTTGATCGGCGCCTTCTACCTGTTCACCCTGGTGCTCGGGTACGGCGCGGCGGCCCTGGTCGGCCCGGACCGCATCCTCGGCGCCGCCGGCGGCGTGAACTCGGCGGCCCCACTGCTGGCCCTGGAGCTGGGTGGCGTGGTGCTGCTGGGCATCATCTCCGCGGTCGCCTTCGCCACCATCCTCGCCGTGGTCGCCGGCCTGACCATCACCGCCTCGGCCTCGTTCGCGCACGATATCTACGCGTCGGTGCTGAAGTCGCATGAGGTGACCGAGGCC
>DATEOS010000037.1:0-3750 GCA_035273815.1 Candidatus Limnocylindria bacterium | reverse complement strand
CGTGGCACCACCAGGATCAGCACCACCACGCCTACGAGGGCAATCGGCAGGCCCACCGCGGTTGGCTCGAACAGGCCGAGCGGCTCCATGCCAGCCTCGGTCAGCAGGCCGGAGACGGTGAGGTTGGTGGAGGTGCCGATGGCGGTCACCACCCCGCCCAGGATCGCGGCGTAGCTCACCGGCATCAGGAAGCGAGACGCCGGCAGGTTGCGGCGGGCCGAGATGTCGACCACGGCCGGCACCGTCATCGCCACCAGGGTCGTGTTGTTGATGAAGGCGCTCATGCCGGCCAGCGGGAAAAGGAGGCGGGACAGAATGCCGGTCGAGGACTCGGCGCCCCGGAACAGGCGCGTGACGATGGGCTGCATGATGCCGGCCACGTCCACCGCGCGGGCCACGATCAGCAGGCAAGCGACGATGATGGGCGCCTCGTTGCTGAAGCCGGCGAAGGCCTGCTCCGGCGTGATGACGCCGATGAGCATCAGCACCACCACCGCACCCAGGACCGCGGGACCCGGGGGGACCCGCTCCGTGTAGAGCGCGACGATCATCACCGCCAGGACGGCGAGCGTGATCCAGGCGCTCAGCTCCATCGGCTGCTCAGGCCTTCCGGGTGTGGGCGGTCAGGAGATCAGGCGGCGGGCGGGCTGTAGCCCAGCTCCTCCAGCTTGGCCAGCACCTTGGCCGCCGACTCCTCCGGCGTCTCGCTGCCATCCGAGTGGCAGACCACCTCGGGGTTGAGCGGCTCCTCGTACGGGTCGTCCACGCCGGTGAAACCCTTGATCTCGCCGGCCATGGCCTTCCGGTACAGGCCCTTTACGTCGCGGTCGGCCAGCACCTCGAGGGGCGCCTCCACGTAGACCTCCACAAACCGGCCGATGTTGGCGCGCACCTGGTCCCGGATCTCGCGATAGGGGCTGATGGCCGCGCCGATGGCCACCACGTCGTTGCGCGACAGGACCTCGCACACCCAGCCGATGCGCAGGATGTTGGTGTCGCGGTCCTCCTTGCTGAAGCCCAGGCCCTTCGACAGGTGGGTGCGCACCACGTCTCCGTCCAGCACCTCGACCTTGTGGCCGCGGTTGCGCAGCTCGGTCTCCAGCAGGTGGGCGATGGTGCTCTTGCCGGATCCGGACAGGCCGGTGAACCAGAGGGTGAAGCCGGTGGTCTCGCGCTCGTGGTGCGTGCCGGCACCACCGCCCAGGTGGATCGTCTCCCCGTGGCGGTCGGTGGTGGTGGTCAGGTCGGGCGCCGCAGGCGCCGGGCGATCGGTCTGTGTCATGGGTCCTTTGTCGTGTCGGATGCTCAGCGCGCCGCAGCCGGCGTGCGATAGGCGTCGATCAGGATCTGGGCCACCTCTGGGCGGCTGAACTCCTGAGGCGGCATCTCGCCGGATGACAGGAGCTCGCGCACCTTGGTGCCTGACAGGATCAGGTGCTGGTCGTCGCCGTGGGGGCAGGTCTTGTAGGAGGCCATGCCCTCGCAGGAGTGGCACCAGAAGGTGTGCTCGAAGAAGAGCGGGGTGATGCCCAGCTCCTCGGGGGTGAACTCGTCGAAGATCAGGTGCGCATCGTAGGTGCCGTAGTAGCTGCCCACACCGGCATGGTCCCGGCCCACGATGAAGTGGGTGCACCCGTAGTTCTTGCGGGCGATGGCGTGGAAGATCGCCTCGCGCGGGCCGCCGTAGCGCATGGCGGCTGGATAGACGCTGAGCAGCGTCCGGTCGGCCGGGTAGTAGTCGGCCAGCAGCGTCTCGTAGGCACGCATCCGGACGTCGGCCGGGATGTCATCCGACTTGGTATCGCCCACCAGGGGATGAATCATGAGGCCATCGGTCACCTCCAGCGCGACCTTGGTCAGATACTCGTGGGCTCGATGGATGGGGTTGCGCGTCTGGAAACCAACCACCCGGCGCCAGCCCTTCTCGGCGAAGATGGCGCGCGTTTCGGCCGGCGTGCGGCGGTACTTCGCGAACGGCGGGTCGGCTGGGCCTTCCAGCACGGTAACGTCGCCGCCCAGGTAGACCTCGCCGGCGGCGTGGATGCGCGCCACGCCGGGGTGCGCATCCTCGGTGGTGCGGAAGACCTGCTCCGCCTCGTGCTGGGCGTCGTAGGTGTACTTCTCGGCCAGCTCCAGGATGCCGAGCAGCCGGCCGCCCTCGTCGCGCAAGGCGACCTCGCTGCCGATCTGCAGCGCGTCGGCCTCCTCGCGGCCGACGGCCAGCGTGACCGGGATCGACCACGGCAGGCCATTGGCCAGGCGCATGGTGTCGACCACCGAACGGTAGTCCGCCTCACCCATGAAGCCGGTCAGCGGGCTGAAGGCGCCGTTCCCGATCAGCTCCAGGTCGGAGGCGGCAACGGAGCCAATGGTGATGGCAGGAAGGGAGCCGGCGCGCTCAATGGCGTTCTCGCGCTCCGATCCGGTGGGGGCGCGGTCGATAAGGGTGCCGCCGTGCGGCACCGCGGTGCGATCCTGGGTCAAACGTGATCTCCTACGTGGGGCGGCGCGTCGAACGGCTGCTGAGCGTGACGGGCCGGAAGAGTGAAGGTCGCGTGGGTCGGACCATGGTACACCGCCCAGCCCGATCACACCCAACGGCCGACCGCCGTCGACCCGGAGAGCGAGTAGCCTGCTGGCCGATGTCAATCGTCGCGTCAGCACCGGCCGGGGGGCGGAGGCCAGCGTCTCGTGCGGTGGCCGCGATCGCGCTCGTGGTGCTCCTGGTGCTGGCCAGCGCGCTGCTGGCCGGGTCGGTCAGGGAGCCGACGGTGGCCGCGCCGGGCAACGCGACGGGGCCGCCCAACGTGATCGTGGTGCTCACGGATGACCTTGACGTGGCGCTCTGGAACGAGCTGAGCCTGCGGACCACCATTGGCGGGCGCAGCTTCGCGAACGCCTTCGTCACCTCGCCGCTGTGCTGCCCGTCGCGGGCGTCGTTTCTCACTGGCCTGTACACGCACAACCACGGGGTGTGGGCCACGAATCCACCGAAGGGCGGCCTGTACGCCGCCCTGCAGAACGACCTGGAGCAGTCGACACTGCCCGTCTGGCTGCAGCGAGCCGGCTACCGGACCGGCTTCATGGGACGCTACCTGGTGGGATATGGGTGGCGCGATTCGCCGCCCAGCTACGTGCCGCCGGGTTGGGATACGTGGATCGGCCGCGTTTCGCCCACGCCGGAGGGGTACCGGGATATCGAGTTCAGCTTCGACGGCACGGTGAGGACCCTGGCGGGCAATGAAGGGCTGCACTATCTGCCGCAGGCGCAGGCGTTCATCCGATCCGCAGGAACGCGGCCCTTCTTCCTGGTGCTGGCGCCCATGGCTCCGCATGCCCCATGGGGCGAGGACGATGGCTATCCGGGCGATCCGTCGCTCCGAGCGGCGACCCTGCATCCAATCGAGCAGCTGGTCACCGAGCTCCTGGCGCAGATGGGTCCGAACACGTACCTGTTCTTCACGTCGGATAACGGCTTCCACCTCGAACCAGTTCCTGGCAAGAGCAGCCCGTACGACTCGGACACGCGCGTCCCGCTGGTGGTCGTCGGGCCTGATGTCGTCCCAGGCGAGGATGACCACTTCGCGCTGAACATCGACCTGGCGCCGACCATCGCCGACGTGGCGGACGCCCACCCGCTTCGTCGGGTCGATGGCGTGTCGCTGGTCCCGCTGCTGCGGGGCGAGGACCCGCCGTGGCGCGACCACTTCACCGTCGAGCTTCTCGGCTTCACTGCGGTGCGATCGCGGG
>DATEOS010000036.1:0-8234 GCA_035273815.1 Candidatus Limnocylindria bacterium | reverse complement strand
AAGGTGCTGGCCAAGCTGGAGGAGCTGGGCTACAGCCCGCCCGCCGCCTGATCTCCTGACCGCCCACACCCGGAAGGCCTGAGCAGCCGATGGAGCTGAGCGCCTGGATCACGCTCGCCGTCCTGGCGGCGTTGGTCATGGTGCTGTTCACCGAGCGCGTCCCGCCCGCGCCGGCGGTGCTCGGCGCCACGCTGCTGCTGATGCTCGTCGGCATCATCACGCCGGAGCAGGCATTTGCCGGCTTCAGCAACGAGGCCCCGATCATCATCGCCAGCCTCCTGATCGTGGCCCGGGCGGTCGACGTCGCGGGCATCATGCAGCCGATCGTGGCGCGCCTGTTCCGAGGCGCCCAGTCGTCCACCGGCATTCTCGCCAGGCTGCTCTACCCCCTGGCTGCGATCAGCGCCTTCGTCAACAACACCACCCTGGTGGCGATGACGATCCCGGCGGTGGTCGACATCTCCGCCCGCCGCAGCCTGCCGGCCTCACGCTTCCTGATGCCGGTGAGCTACGCGGCCATCCTGGGCGGCGTGGTGACCGCCATCGGCACATCAACCAACCTCACCGTCTCCGGCCTGCTGACCGAGGTGGGCATGCAGCCGCTCGGGCTGTTCGAGCCAACCCTCGTTGGCCTGCCCATCGCGATCGTCGGAGTGGCCGCGGTGGTCTTCCTGGCGCCGCGCGTGCTGCCGGATCGCTCACCGCTCGGGAGCACGCTGGGCGATGCCGGGCGCGATTTCACGGTGACCATGCGGGTCGAAGCCGGCCGTGAGGCTGACGGCGTGTCCGTCAGCGATGCAGGGCTGCGGCGCCTGCAGGGCGTGTTCCTGGTCGAGATCGAGCGAAATGGTCGATCGATCGCGCCGGTCAGCCCGGACGAGCGCCTCCTGGGCGGCGACCAGCTCACGTTCGTGGGACGCGTCGACAACATCGTCGACCTGCAGCGGGTGCGGGGCCTCGTTTCAGCCGAGGCACGCCAGATCGGCAGCCTGGCGGGCAACGTCCACGCCTTCTACGAGGTGGTGGTGGGCGCGGGAGGCGACCTGGTGGGGCAGACGCTCAAGCAGGTCGACTTCCGTGCGCGCTATGACGCCGCGGTGATCGCCATCCACCGCGCCGGGCAACGGGTCAATGCCAAGCTGGGCGATGTGCCGCTGCGCGTGGGCGACACGTTACTCGTGCTCGCCGATCCGGAATTCCGCGCCCGTTGGCGTGACCGCCCCGATTTCCTGGTGATTGCCCCGCTGTCCGGCATTTCGCCAAGGCAGCCGCGCCGCGCCTGGCTGGTGGCGGCGGTGGGCCTCGGCTTCGTGCTGGCCACCGGCTCCGGACTGGTTCCCATCCTCCAGGCGTCGATCGCCGCGGCGATCATCGTGGTCGCCACCGGCGTGCTGACGCTGCGCCAGGCGCGCGACGCGGTAGACCTGCAGATCGTGGTGCTGATTGCCTCCGCGTTCGGGCTGGGCGCCGCCGTCGCGTCCAGCGGCCTGGCCGAGGCCGTGGCCGGCGGCCTCGTCGACGTCATGTCGCCGCTGGGGCCGATCGGTGCGCTGGCAGCCGTCATGGTCGCCACCATCGTGTTGACCGAACTGGTCTCGCACAACGCGGCCGCGGCACTCATGTTCCCGATTGGTTTGGCGACTGCTGCCACCCTGGGCGCGGACGCGCGACCGTTCGTGATCGCCATCATGATGGGCGCCAGCCTGTCGTTCCTGACGCCGCTCGGGTATCAGACCAACCTGATGGTCTACGGCCTCGGCGGCTACCGGTTCAGCGACTTCTCACGGGTCGGGGTGCCGCTGAACCTGGTGACCGTCAGCCTGAGCCTGATCCTGATCCCGATCGTCTTCCCATTCAACTGAGCAGCATCGGACTGGGCCCGTGGCGCGCCCCGCGTCACCGACCGCTGTGGGCGAGCAGCGCGGGGACGGTCTTGACCAGGATCTTGAGGTCCAGCCACAGCGACCAGCCGTCGATGTAGACCAGGTCGTGCTCGACCCAGGCGTCGAAATCGGCCTCGTTGCGCGCCTCGACTTGCCACAGGCCGGTGATGCCGGGCTTCATCGAAAGCCGGCGTCGGTGCCAGATGTCGTACCTGGCGACCTCGGCCGGGAGTGGCGGACGTGGCCCGACCAGGCTCATCGAGCCGGTGAGCACGTTCCATAGCTGCGGCAGCTCGTCGATCGAGGTGCGGCGCAGCCAGCGGCCGATTGGCGTGATGCGCGGGTCGTTGGTGGCCTTGAAGGCGACGTGGCTTCGCTCGTTGAGGTGCTTCACCTCGTGCAAACGCTCCTCGGCGTCCATGACCATCGATCGGAACTTGTACATGAGGAACGGCCGTCCATGGAGGCCGATGCGGGTCTGCCCGAACAGCGCGGGCTTCCGGTCGGCAATCCGGATGGCGATCACCGTCCCGAGCAGGATCGGGCTGAGGATGATCAGGGCCAGGGACGCGCCGGCGATGTCGAACAGGCGCTTGAAGATGAGCCCCGCCTCGCGATGGCCGTCGTTGACGATCGAGCGGACCAGGAAGCGGTCGAAAACCTCTTCCGCGTCGCCGGACGGCAGCTCGTGGGCCGGCTCGACCGCGATGCGGACCGTCTTGCCCTCGCTGGCAGCGAGCTGGGTGAGCGGCTCGAGGTAATCCCAGGCACTGGCCGGCAGGCAGACCGCCAGCTCGTCGACGACCTGCGCGTGGAAGATCTCCTCGATGTCATCGATGGTCCCCAGCACGGGACGGCTCACGACCGACTTGCGCTCGCCGGGCGCGCGGAGGTGGCCGATCACGTTGATCCCGAGGCCCGGATGCTCTTCCAGCTGGTCGGCGAAGTCCTCCGCCAGGGTGCCGGTGCCGGCGATGACCATGTACCGCGCGTTGTGCCCGCGCTGGCGTGCCGCCTCGAACACGGCGCGGAAGCCAAGCCGCCCGATCAGGGTGACGGTCGGCTCGGCGATGAAGAGGATGATCAGGTACAGGCGGCTGACGTCGTTCTGCTTGAAGAGGAACAGGGTGGATAAGGTCAGCGCGATCACCAGCACGGTGGCGCGGGCGATGTCGCGCACCTCGGTCCACACGTTCCAGCGCGCGTTGAGCCGGTAGAGGCCGACGGTCCACAGGGCCAGCACCCACAGCATGGCGAACAGCAGCGCCGCCATGGGCGGGGTGATATCCATGGCGCGCCACAGTGCGTCGGCGTCGCCATCGCGGTAGCGGAGGGCGGCCACGCCAATGAAGACGGCTGCGGCAATCAAGCCGTCCAGGAGCATGAGGCCGATGCGAAGGGCCATCAGGTGCCGACGGATCATGGGCTCCCAATTCCCTCTGCGAGTGCCATGCCAGCGCACACTCTACACGCGGAAGCGCGCGAAGTCAGGTCGCGGCATCCTCGCATCAGTGGCAGTTTGCCGTCCCCGCGTCGGAAAAGACCCCGCCCGTCGAGAGGAAGCGCCAGCGGTACATGCCATCGTGCAGGCGCAGCCGCAGCACGCCGTGGGCGGTGTGATTCCGCACCTCGCTGTGCGCCTTGATCGAATCGAACGGGCGGAGGGCGGCGCCGCCGGTGCCGACCACGAACTCCCGGATGCCGTGCGCGCTGTCCGCCTGGCCCTGCCAGGTCTGCGGGGCGAAGCGTTCGTAATCGTGGTCGTGGCCGTTGAGCACCACCTCGGCGCCCGCGGCCTGCAGCGTCTTCCACAGGCCGCGCACTCCGGTGTCATTGCCGTGGAAGCCGGAGCTGAAGTAGGGGTGATGCCAGTAGGCCAGCACGCATTCCCGTGGGTGCGCGGCCAGGTCGGCTGCCAGCCAGCGCTGCTGCCGCGATCCGACCCAGCAGCCGCCGACCTCGGCGCAGTTCGAGTTCAGCGCATAGATGCGCCACGCCCCGCGGTCGTAGGCATACCAGCCCTTGCCGCCCGCGCCGGCGCGCGAGCCGAAGTACCCGAAGTAGCCGGACGCGTTCGGGGTCTGGTACTCGTGATTGCCCGGCGACGGCCGGGTGCGATTCAGGTGGCGTCCCCAGGTCGGCCCGTAGCAATGCCGGTACTGCGCGCCGCTGCCACGCGGGTACGCGTTGTCGCCAAACGTGATCACCGTGCCCCACTCGTCGTCCAGCAGGGCCGCCGTCCGGGAGTCGGTGGTGTAGGCGCACGATGCGATGTCGCCTGCACCGATGATGGTCTGCACGGTTCCCTGCGTGACGGCGCTGATCGGGACGCCGGCGGCGAGGCGCGCTCCCAAGATCAGCGCGAACCCCGCTCCCATGAATCGGTGCATGGGTCGCTAGGTTAGCCCGTACACTCGATCGATGGCCCGCATCCTCGTCGCAGAGCCGATTGCCGAGGCCGGGCGCGACGTCCTGGCGGCCTCCCACGATGTCATGGTGCGCACCGGGCTCGCGCGCGAGGCGCTGCTCGCCGCCCTGGCCGAGGACGGTGGCTGGGATGGTCTGGTGGTGCGCTCGCAGACGCGGGTCGACGTCGAGCTGCTGACGGCCGCGGCCCCCCGCCTGTCGGTGATCGGCGTGGCCTCGGTGGGGACCGACCGGATCGACCTGGGCGCCGCCACTCGCGCCGGCGTGATGGTCGTCAACGCGCCAACGGGCAACACCATTGCGGCCGCGGAGCACACCATGGCGCTGATGCTGGCGCTGCTGCGCCACGTTCCGGCAGCCGACTCGTCCCTGCGCATCGGCGAGTGGGAGCGCAGTCGCTATACCGGCAACGAGCTGCGGCACCGGACGCTGGGCATCATCGGTTTGGGCAAGATCGGCAAGGCGGTGGCTCGGCGGGCGAACGGCTTCGAGATGCGCGTCGTCGCCCACGACCCATATCTCACCGAGGAGCAGGCGGCGGAGCATGGGGCGAAGCTGGTGGGCCTGCCGGAGCTGCTGCTGCGCGCCGACGTCATCACCGTGCACACCCCGCTGACGCCGCAGACGCGCGGGCTGATCGGTCCCGCTCAGATCGGGGCCATGAAGGCCGACGCGGTCGTGCTGAACGTGGCGCGCGGCGGCATCGTGGATGAGGGCGCCCTGGCCTCGGCCCTGCGCGAAGGCCGGCTGGCCGGGGCGGCGGTGGACGTCTATTCCACCGAACCGATGGCGGCCGACAACCCGTTACGCGACGCACCCAACACGGTCCTCACCCCGCACCTCGGCGCCTCGACCGCGGAGGCCCAGGACCGGGTGGCTGTCGAGATGGCCGAGCAACTGTTGGAGGCGCTGGCCGGCGTGACGCCCACGTACGCCGTCAACGCGCCCTCGGTGGCGCCCGACGTCGCCCCGCGGCTGCGCCCCTACGTCGAGCTTGGCCGGCGGCTGGCGATCCTGGCCCGGCAGCTATCGCCGGCGGCGTTCGACTGCATCGGCCTGACCTATGCCGGCGAGATCGCCGAGTGGGACTGCGCGCCCATCCGCACGGCGGCGCTGGCCGGGATCCTGGAGGCCGTCACCGACCAGCGGGTGAACGCGGTCAATGCCGACCTGGTGGCCCGCGAGCGTGGCCTGACCGTGCGCGAGACCCGGACCGATGCCCCCGCCCCATGGACCTCCCTGGTGACCCTCGAGGCAGGAGAGGGCGACGGAGCGCTGCGGCTTGCCGGTTCCACCGCCCATGGCCGCCCCCACGTCGCGGGGGTCGGAGGCTTCGAGATCGATGCCGAGCTGGCCGGGCTGATGCTGGTCACGCGCCACCACGATCAGCCGGGCATCGTCGGTTCGGTGGGCACCGCCCTGGCCGAGGCCGGGGTCAATATCTCCTCCCTGGAGCTGTCCCGCCTGTCGGCGGCAGGCGAGGCGATGATGGTGGTCAGCGTCGACTCGCCGGTCCCCGGCGACGTGCTGGATCACCTGCGCAGTGTCCCCGGCATGCGCGAGGCGCAGGTGGTGGAGCTCCCGCCGATCGGCTGAGCGCTGGCTGTCGCTGGTTCGAGAATGGACCCGGTTAGGCGAGCGCGGTGGCGCAGCAGGCGCAGCCGGCGCTGACGTCCTCGACGGCAGCGGCCGCGGCACAACACGGGCCGGAATCGGCCGCCAGCACTTGTAGCTCGCTGGCGAACTTCGGTGAGCCGGTCTCCAGGTGCGTCTCCAGCGAGGCCAGCCGCGCATCGAGCGCCTGCAGGCCGGCGATGCGGGAGGCGATCTCCTCCCGCCGCTCCGCGAGTTGTGCCGGCAGCGCGGCGGAGGTCTGCTCGCAATGCCCGGAGTGACACCACGACGCCAGCCGGGCCGCCGTGTCGAGCGGCAGGTCCATGCGCCGCAGGTCGACCAACAGGCGCAGGTGGTCCAGGTCGGCCCGGTCGTACTCCCGGTAGCCGTTGTCGGCTCGTCCAGGGCGCGGCAACCAGCCGGACCTCTCGTAGAAGCGGACGGCGTGGGCCGTGATGCCGAGCTCACTCGCCAGTTCACCGATGCGCATGGGCCTCCTCCAGGTGCTGTGCCAGGGCCGCCAGCCGCTGGGCCTGCTGGGTCGCGACCTGCTGCGCGGCGCGAGGCCCGAACCAGCGCACCCGCAGATCGGTCTGCGTGCCGTCCGGGCTGGCGGCCAGCCGGTGCTCCGCCGTGACGCGCCCGATGCCATCGATGGCGGCGCGGCGCACGAATCCGTCAAACGGCTGCCATTCAAGGATCTCTTCGAGGGTCTTCAACCGGTTGGCCACGCATGACGTCATGGTGCCGACCCCCTGTCGCGCTCCGTCCTGCTCTTCAAGCTGCAGGTCACCCTCCCACCCGGGCCGGCGCGCCGGTGAGGTGAGCTCCTCCCAGACCGTCATCGGCGGCGCCGCGAGAGCGAGCTCGGTCTCGGCCAGGGGGCGGCGCGCCGGCGCGGTCCAGGTCGCGGGCGCGATGTGATCGCCCAGCGGCAGCACGTGGACCGGTATCTCGCCCAGGTATTCGAACGACTCGACTGCTGCCGTACCGCCCACCATGTCCGGCGCCAATCCCAACGGCTCCAGCGAGGCATCGGTCAGCAGGACATAACGGCTCAGGCCCAGGGCCGCTGGCGTGCTGGCCTTGAGGAGCCGATGCGCCACGATGGCCGCCGTACCCGCGATCTCGTCGCGCCCGGCCACCCGATGGCGCGTCACCGCGCCGGCGTGGACCACGAACTTCAAGTCGAGGTCGGGGACCCGGCGGCACGACTCGCAGTCGCAGGTCGTTCCCTGCTTCAGGCTCTCCACGCGTCGGCTGAACGCGTCATAGGCGGCGTCGATGGCATCCAGCAGCTGCGTACCGGTGAGGTCCTGTGCGGGCGCAAGCAGGAAGGCGGCGTCGCCCTCCAGTTTTTCGAGCTTGAACGCCGGCCGCAGCTGCTTCACGACCGACTCGACCAGGTCGCCGGCCATCGCCGGCGCGTGCTCCGGCTCGCTGGCGGCGACGTACTCGGTGTAGCCGGAGAGGTCGGCCAGCAGCAGAAAGACCTGCTGCTGCCCTGCCGTCTGGCCGGTCACTGGGCAGTCGCTGCGCTTGCGGCCAGGTCGCCGGATGCGCTGGCCTCGAGGCGCTCCTTCAGGTGCGTCAACTCGCCAGCCTCGTTGCGGCTGATTTCGCCGCGGATTAGAGGCTCGATCACGCGCAGCAGGCCACGAGTCCTGACCTCGACGAGGTAGTCGACGCGGGCCGCGTCAGGGCCCTGTGGCGTGACGGTGACGCGGCCATCCATGCCAATGGCGCTGTTCGAGATCGTGCGGTAGCCGTAGCCGCGGACCGGGTCGTAGTCGGTGACCTCCCACGTCCAGCCCAGCTTCATCGGTCCCATCGCCACCTCTGCGTAGGCCTGCGTCCCCTCCCTGGTGGGACCATCGGTCAGGCTTCGACTGGCGCTCATGTCCGTCCACTCGGTCATGCGCTCGATGTCGGCCACATAGCTCACGATCTCTGCGGCAGGTCGATTGATGACGGTCGAGCTTTCGCTGCGGATCACGTGTACTGCGCTCCTTTTTGCTGCCCCCGCGATTGGGCGGGCGGCGTACCGCGCCACAACGTAGACCTTAGAGTCGCTCTAATGTCAAGAGGGTTCGTTGCGGAGCCGCCTGCGCCACCCCGCCAGCGTCGAGGGTCTGTCGTGCAGCACGACGCCAATTCAGGTCTGCATGTGCAGCACGACGCCGCAGCGGCTGCATGTGCAGCACGAGCGAGCACCGACGTCAGCCATAGGGCCCCTCAGCGGTCCGGCGGCTCATCGGTCGAGAAGAAATCAGGCCCAACCAGTCCGTCAGGCAACGGGTCACCAACTGC
>DATEOS010000035.1:0-2220 GCA_035273815.1 Candidatus Limnocylindria bacterium | reverse complement strand
TGTTCACGGTCGTCATCATGGTCCGGCCGACCGGCATCTTCGGCGAACGGACGGTCAACCGGGCATGAAGCTACGCATCGAACCGCGCCTGCGGATCCGCCTCGCCACCGTCGCCGGCCTGGCCGCCCTGGCCTGGTACCTGCCGTACCAGCTCGACTCGTACATGATCCACGTCGCGAACGTCATCCTCCTGTTCGCGATCCTGGCCGTCGGGCTGGGACTGGTCATGGGCGTGGCCGGGCAGATCAACCTGGCGCAGGTGGCCATGTTCGGGGTGGCCGCCTACGCGACCGCGATCCTGACCAAGCGGGCCGGCCTGGGCTTCTGGACCGCCGCACTGCTCGCGCTGCTCATCGCCGCGGTCATCGGGCTCCTGCTCGGCACGCCGGCGCTGCGCATGCAGTCGCACTATCTCGGCATCGTCACACTCGGGCTGGCGCTGGCCATGACCAACTGGGTCACCAACGCCCACATCGCCGGCGGGGCCGAGGGCATCACCGGCATCCCGGCCCCCGAGCTGCT
Organism: Candidatus Limnocylindria bacterium; assembly: GCA_035273815.1. Classification (GTDB taxonomy): domain Bacteria; phylum Chloroflexota; class Limnocylindria; order QHBO01; family QHBO01; genus DASSCW01. Next base: position 1,698 of record DATEOS010000035.1, on the reverse strand, counting down.
CGGCATCAACCTGCGCAACGACTACTTCTACTACTACCTCGAGCTGATCACCTTCGCGATCACCCTGGCCTTCGGGCTGTTCGTGGTGCACACCCCGCTCGGACGCAAGATGCGCGCGATGCGCGACGACTCCCTGGCCGCCGGCGCGGTCGGGGTCGAGGTGCCGGTTCTGCGCATGACCGCGTTCTTCCTGTCCAGTGTGTACGGTGGCATCGCCGGCGTGCTGTATGCCGGCCTGATCCGGTACGTGGCGCCGGAGACGTTCAGCATCGCCAACATGTTCCTGCTCCTCGCGATGGTCATCATCGGTGGCCGGCAGAGCCTCATCGGCTGTGTGGTAGGCGCGGTAGCGCTCCTGCTGCTGCGCGAGGTACTGGTGGACTACCCGAGCTACGCGCAGGTCGCTTACGGCTCCGTGGTCGTGCTCACCGTCGTGTTCGCGCCGACCGGACTGGCCGGCCTGCCCCGGCGGCTGGCTGTGCCGTTGCGCCGATGGGGTCTGCTTCCCGCCCGTACCGGTCCGGCCCCACGGCTGGGCCAGTTCCAGCCCTACGATCCGGCCCCGAACCCGGCGACCGGCGTGGTGCTGCGGATCGCCGGTGTGAGCATGCACTTCCGTGGACTCAAGGCCCTGCAGGAGGTATCGGTAGAGGTGACCGCCGGCGAGATTCGGGGCATCGTCGGACCTAACGGGTCGGGCAAGACGACACTGTTCAATGTGGTCAGTGGGCTCTACCGGCCCACCGCCGGCCGGGTCCATCTGGGTGACCGGGACGTAACCGCGGTCCGGCCGCACGTCATGGCCCGGCACGGGGTCGCCCGTATCTTCCAGAATCTCCGCCTGTTCCCGCTCCTGACGGTGCGGGAGAACGTTCTCGTCGCGCTGGACCGCACCCGGGTCCTCGGCAGCTGGCGCTACGCCCTCTGGCCGCCCGGCGTCTGGCGGCAGGATCGCGACCTGCGGCGCCGGGCCGACGAACTGCTGGAGCGGTTCGGGCTCGCCGCCTTCGCCGACGCCGCCCCGGCCGAGCTGCCGTACGGCACCCAGCGCCGCGTCGAGATCGCCCGGGCCATGGCCCGCAACCCTTCCATCCTGCTGCTGGACGAACCGGCCGCCGGCCTCAACGGCGAGGAGGTCCGGCAACTCAGCGAGATCGTCCGGTCGATCCGGGCCAGTGGCGTCACTGTCATCATCATCGAACACAACATGGGACTGGTCATGTCGCTCTGCGAACGGGTCACCGTGCTGGGCAGCGGTCGCGTCATCGCCGACGGCACCCCTGCCGAGGTCGCCCGCGCGCCCCAGGTCATCGAGGCCTACCTCGGCGACTCCGCCATGTCCGAGGATGTTCCCGAGGCCGTCACGACGGAGGCCAGCCGATGACCATCACCGACGCCAACCCGACCACGACCGGCCTCGACTTCAGCGTCGAGGGCCTTACTGTCCACTATGGAGGGGTGTGCGCGGTCAACGGCATCGGGCTGACCGTTCCGGCCGGCGAGTCGGTCGGCCTCATCGGGGCCAACGGCGCCGGTAAGACGTCCGCCCTGAAGGCCATCCTGGGCCTCGTACCGCGGCGGGTCACCGCCATGAGGTTCGGCGACCGGGACCTCAGCCGGGTCCGGGCGCGTGACATGGTCCGCCACGGCATCGGGTACGTGCCCGAGGGCCGACATGTCTTTCCTGGCCTGTCGGTG
>DATEOS010000034.1:0-14585 GCA_035273815.1 Candidatus Limnocylindria bacterium | reverse complement strand
ATCCGCAGCGGAATCTGCTCGGGCTGCAGGTCAACGTCCGGCGGCGCCGATAGCTCGACCTCGATGCGCTCACCGCCGCGCAGGCGGTCCGACGAACGGCCGCGCCGCCCGTCCACGAGCGCGCGTCCGTCCGAGATGAGGCGCTGGGCATGGGCACGACTGATGCCGCCCACCTTGCTGACCGCCAGGTCCAAGCGGCCCGCCTCCGCCACGCCGTCCACGATCCGCGGCGGCGTGGCGACGTCGCTCACGCCCGCGCCTCGCCCCGACGAGGTTCGAGGAGCATGAGGTAGGCGACCAGCGCCAGGATCCCCACCACGATCGATGCGTCGGCCACGTTCCAGGTGGGCCAGCGCAGGCTGCCGATGCCGACCGAGATGAAGTCGGTCACGTAGCCCAGCCGGATACGGTCGATCAGGTTGCCTAACGTGCCGCCCAGGATCAGACCCAGCACCACGTACAGCGCCACTCCGCGCCCGCGGAACGCGCGCTGGAAGTAGATGAGCATGGCGAAGGCCAGCACGGTGACGATCAAAAAGAACGCCTGCCCGCCCTGGAAGAGGCTGAACGCCGCACCCTCGTTGCGGACGTGCCAGAGGACCACGAAGTCGCCGATCACCGAGACCCGCTCCCCCAGCGCCAGGGCCGAGTCGATCGCCGCCTTGCTTGCCTGGTCGAGGAGCAGCACGACCGCCGCGGTCAGGCCCATGGCCAGCAGCTCGGACCGAGTCTGGCTCTGGGAAGCCGCTTGGCTGCTCATGGGCCGATGGTACGCGATGCCGCTCCTCAGGCGCGCCGAATGGCCAGGTCCACCCGCCGCCCATCGGCATCCAAGGTCTCAGCCTGGTCGGGATCCCGCACCGATCCCTGTGCGTCGCCAAGGTGCAGCGTGGTGGCCAGCACCTCGGCCGCCAGCCAGTCGCGGAACCGATCCAGGTCCGCAACCGCCGCCGCGTCCCCGCCGATGCTCACCTCCACCCGGTCGCTGATCTCGAAGCCCGCCGCCTTGCGCATCGTCTGCAGCCGGTGCGCCACCTCGCGCGCCAGGCCCTCCGCCGCCAGCTCCGGCGTCGGCTGGGTGTCGAGCGCGACCAGCAGGTCCCCCTCCTCGGCCACCTCTTGGCCGGGTCGTGCCCGCGCTGTGAGCTGGAACTCGTCGGCTGCGAGTGTCACGCCGCCAACCTCGACGCGACCGTCGTCCAGCAGGCGCCATTCTCCCGAGCGCGCTCCAGCCATGACCGCGCCGACTGCCTTGCCGTGCCGCGGGCCAATGACGGGCAGCAATGGATACAGCGTCCGCTCGACCATGCCCGACGCATCGGTCAGCACGTCAAGCGACTTCACGTTGAGCTCGTCCAGCACCTCCGCGCTCAGGGCCTGCGCCACCGACGCATTTGCGCTCAGGGCCGCTCCAGCGGCGCCCGGCAGCTTGACGCGGGCGGTGGCGAGCGGTTGCCGGGTTCGAACCCCCGACGCCGCTCGCGCCGTGCGGCCCAGGGCCACGACCTGCCGTGCAAGCGCCACCGATGCCTCCAGCGCCTCGTCGCGGGAGCCTTCGCGCACCTCGGGGAAGTCGGCCAGGTGCACCGAATCCGGGGCCTCCGGCTGCACGGCCGCGACCAAGTTCTGCCACATCGCCTCGGCCAGGTGCGGCACGAACGGGGCGATCAGGCGGGTCAGGTCGACCAGCACCCGGTGCAGGGTGGCGTAGGCGGCGCGCTTGTCGCCGTCCAGCTCTCCCTTCCAGAAGCGGCGCCGGTTGCGGCGCACGTACCAGTTCGACAGCTCGTCCACGAATGCCTCGACGGCCCGCGTGGCGCGCTGCGCGTCGTAGCGGTCGAGGCTGCCGCGCACATCGGCGATGGTCGCCTCCAGACGCGACAGGATCCAGCGGTCGAGCAGCGTCCGATCTGCCGCCCGCCCATCGGTCTCCTCCGCCGCCGAGGGCGTCCAGCCGTCGAGCCGCGCGTAAGTGATGAAGAAGCCGTACGTGTTCCACATCGGCAGGAAGAAGCGGCGCACCTCCTCGTGCGCCAGGTGGTAGCCGAAGTTCATGTTCACCGCCGGTGCGGCGGCACTGAACATCCAGCGCATGACGTCCGCGCCGATCTGCTGGGCCGCGTCGTCGAACCAGATGGCGTTGCCCTTGCTCTTGTGCATCTCCTCGCCGTGCTCGTCGCGCAGGAGGGCGTAGCTGAAGAGCGTGGTGAACGGCGCCTGGCCGGTCATCACCGTGCTCTCGGTGATCAGGGCGTAGAACCAGTTGCGGAACTGGCCCGGGAATGACTCGGTCACCAGGTCCGCCGGATACCACTCCTGCCAGTAATCACGGTCGGTGGTCCACTTCAGGGTCGAGATGCCCACGATCCCGGCGTCCAGCCACGGGTTGCCGACGTCGGTGATGCGACGGCTGCGCCCACCGCAGGACCGGCACTCGATCTCGACGGCGTCCACCCAGGGCCGATGCGGCGAGTGGCCGTCGAACTCGTCCCATCCGGCCACGGCGCGCTCACGCAGCGCGTCACGCGACTCGATGACCTCCCAGGCATCGCAGTCGGCGCAGGTCCAGATGGGCAGCGCCAGGCCGTAATAGCGCTTCTTGCTGATCATCCAGTCGGACATGTTCCGGAGCCAATCGAGCTCGCGCTCCTCCAGGCCGATGCCTGGCGGCAGCCAGGTGGCCCGCCGGGTCGAGTCGGCCAACTCGTCCCGCAGCGGATCCATGGCGATGAACCACTCATCGACCAGCCGGAAGACGACCTGGGTCCCGCAGCGCCAGCAGACCGGATACGAGTGGCGGTACTGCTCGCGGGCCACCAGCAGCGCCTTGCCCTCGAGGTCCTCGGCCACTTCCCGCGCCAGGTCGGCGCCGTCGGGGTCATCGGCGCCGGCATAGCGGCCGGACTGCCAGCCGAAGCCCTCGCGGAAGCGGCCGAACTCGTCGATGGGATCGATCACCGCCAGGTCGAATTGCTTCGACAGCGCGAAGTCCTCCTGCCCGCAACCAGGGGCAATGTGCACAATGCCGGTCCCCTCCTCGTCCGACACCTCGTCCCAGGTGATGACCCGGTGCTCCACCCCCTCCGCCGCCGGCAGCTCGTCGAACGGGCCGCGATAGGTCAGCCCAGTGAGCTCGGCGCCCTTCGCCTCGCGGACGACCCGCGCATCGGGAGCGACCCGCGGCTGCGAGCCATGGCTCAGCCACCAGCGCCGCCCGTCGCGGCCCTCCACCAGCACGTAGGTGAGCTCCGGGTGGACGGCGGCGGCCACGTTGGAGGAGAGCGTCCACGGCGTCGTGGTCCAGACCAGCAGGTCCTCGTCGTCGTGGCCCTCGCTGGTGATCGGCAAGCGCACGGTGAGCGACAGGTGCGTCAGCTCGCGGTAGCCCTCGGTCGCCAGCTCCATGTTCGACAGGCCGGTGCCGCAGCGCGGGCACCACGGCATGACGTCATGGCCGCGATAGATCAGGCCGCGCCGATGGCACTCCGCCAGGAAGGCCCAGATGGCGTAGTTGTTCTCGTCGGAGTTGGTGTAGTAGCTGTGGTCCCACTCCATCCACATGCCCAGCCGGATGGACTGCTCGGTGATGCGGTCGGCAAAGCGCTGCGTCCGCGCCTTGCAGAACTCGACGAAGCGATCGATCCCGTAGGACTCGATGTCGCGCTTGTTCTTGAAGCCGAGCTCCTTTTCGGCCTCGACTTCGATCCACAGTCCCTGGCAGTCAAAGCCGTTCTGGTAGCGCTGCCGTTCGCCGAGCATGGTGTGGTAGCGCTGGTACAGGTCCTTGTAGGTCCGACCCCAGGCGTGATGGACCCCCATGGGGTTGTTGGCCGTGATCGGTCCGTCAAGGAAGCTCCAGCGCCGTTCGCTGGCCTCGTTTCGGGCCAGGTAGCGGGCCATGGTCGATCGCTCGGACCAGAGCTCGATCATCTCCTGCTCCAGCGCCGGCATCTCCAGCTTGCTCGAAACCGCTTTGAACACACCCGCTCCAACAACAACAAAGCCCGCCCCGGACATCCGGGACGGGAGGCTTGACCTGACTCCCGCGGTACCACCCGCGCTTGACCGATGACGCCCTTTTCGCTCAGGACACCTCGGCCCACTCGTCACGCCACGGATCCAGTCCAATGGACCGATGGCGCCGCCTCCTGCTAACGGGTGGCGCACCCGGGAGGCGTTACGCACGACCTTCAGGCCGCTTGGCGCCTCCGGCTCGGGAGGGATCGCTCGACGCCCGATCCTGCCCGCTTCCACCGTCCGGGCTCGCTCAGAAGATCGTTCGCGACGCGAGTGCTGGCTCCGTCATCGCCGTGTTCGGTTGTGCGCCGATGGTCGCAGCGGCGCGCGGTGCCGTCAACCAAGATTCAGCGCGACTCCGATCATCAGCCGAGGAGGACGCGCCCGACCAGCACCAGGGCCGTCAGGGCGGTGATGGTGACCAGGCCCTGCAGCCGCGGATACCACGCGCGCGCGGCCAGCGCGGCCAGCGCGCCGGCCGGCCCGACCGCCAGCAGGGCGAGGGCGATTGGCCTGAGCTCCTCGACGGACACGCTCAGGTCCCCGCGCAGGTAGGCGATCAGCCAGATAAGGCCGGCGCCAATGACCGGGGTCAGTGCCAATCCGAAGGCGAGCAGCTGGTCGTCGCGCACTCTCGGGCGCGCGGGCGCTGCTGGCGCGACGTCCTCGGCAGGAGGTTCCGCCACGTCGACCGCTTCTGCAATCGCGATGGGCTCCGGGGCGAGCATCGGCTCTGCCGGTGGGGCCGCCACAACGGCATCCACTGTCGCCGCGGTCGGCGCAACCCCTGCTGCGGCCGGCGAAGCGGCTCGCCGCGCCGCGATCCAGGCGGAGAGTCGCCGGCGCAGCTGTCGGCCATCGGACGGAGTCGTTTGCGGCGCCGCGGGCGGCGCCAGTTCCGCGGCCGAGGTAAGCACTGCCGCGGCTTCAACGGCGCGAGCGGCGGCGATCCGCTCGCCTTCGGCTCGCTGCAGCGCGGCCGCCCGCTCGGCCGCCATGCGCTCTTCGAGCAGCTGCCGCTCGATCCCTGTCAGCATCCGGCGCCCGTCCGGCGCGGCCGCGACTTCGGGGCGAGCCGCCGGCGCCGGGGCGTCTTCCAACGGTGGCAGGTCCATGAATGCGCGCGCCCGTTCGGCGACGTCGTCGAGCCGCTGCTGGATCCGCGCCGCCGCCGCGAGGGCCGACAGCAGGTGCTCCTCGGACGCCGGCGCAATGCCGAGCCGGCCGCGGTCGGTGGGGACCAGGATCATCGAGTCAGTCGGTGCCAGACGGACGATGTCGATCCGCTCTTCGCGGCGCAGCCTGGCGCGGCCAACCGCCCAGCCCAGGGCGCCGAAGCGCGGCCTCAGGCGCGCCGCCTCCTCGCCCGTCAGCGCCACCCTGGTGACCGGCCCGCGGACCAGCGTGTATCGCCGCTCTCCGCCGAACCATCGGAGCCGGAGCGTGGCGACCTCCACGTCCAGCCGGATGGTGAGCAGCATGGCGGCCAGGTACATGCTCAATGCCCCGACCACCAGCCCAGCGGCCACCAAGCCGATGCCCACCAGACCGCCCACGTTCGCTCCGCCGAACACCGCCACCACGCCGGCCAACAGCAGCAGCGCCGCAACCGCCAGGATTCGGCCGACCGACCGTGCCAGCGGGATCGGCGCGATCGCGACGATGTGCTCGGTCATCGGCTCAGGCCTTCTCGGTGACCCGGTACTCCAGGTAGCGCCCGGTGAGCATGCGGGTCTGCGCATCCAGCGCCGGCAGGTTGCTGAAGAAGACGCCCACGAACGGCAGCCCCACCCACTGCACGTAGGAGATGAAGCGGGTCCACGGGCCCCAGTGCGAGGGCCGCGGCGGCACGATCGAGTGCTCGACCCAGATCAGAACGAACAGGCCGACCAGGCCGATCGACAGCATCACCGTCGCATACAGCTGCAGGTTCTGGCCCAGCGTCGTCTGGGCGAAGGCCGGGTTGAGCAGGAGCGGGATGGTGGCGCCGAACATGATCACGAACGGGGCGATCGCCCAGTTGATGTGCTCGCCGAAGAGGTTGAGGATGCGCCAGATCCGGGACCAGATCGGAATCTCACTGTGGCGCATGGCGTTCTGGATGACGAACGGAATGTCGGTGACGCCCCACGCCCAGCGGCGAGCCTGCAGGTACTGGGTGGCCATCGACCGCCAGTAGGTCTTCGCCCGCACCGCGTCGCCATAGATCGGGATGAACAGGGGGACGGCGCGGAACTTGTCGCCATAGGTGAAGTAGCTCTTCCAGTAGAACCGGCTGTCCTCGGGGATGGCGTCGGTCGCCCAGTAGCCGACGTCGTGAACCAGGTGCAGCGTGGTGCTGTACGAACCAAAGCTCTGCAGCTTCTCCGGCAGCACGCTGCGCCACATCTGCAGCTGAGTCAGCACGGCGGCGAAGAGCCGCACCATCAGCGGCGCCTCCCAGATGTTGTTGTGCAGGTACGGCACCGGCTGGTACAGCTGCGTCTCGCGATTCGGATCGGTCAGGTGCATCCAGGTCAGGTAGCTGAAGTACTGCGGGTGAACCCGATAGTCGGCGTCCAGGTCGGTGACCAGGATGCGTCGCGGGTCCATGCCGCGGTCCCGCACCAGGAGCCGATACAGGTATCGGCCGCCCCAGGCCATGGCACTGCTCTTGCCCACCACGATCCCCGGCTCCAGCGGGTCAAGGATATGGATGAAGTCGGCGAACTCGCCGCCAAACTCCTCCCGCAGGATCCTGACGTTCTCGATTCCGTCGGCGTCGGTCTCGCGGGTGATGATGGCGCAGATCTTCCGCTCCTTCGGCCACTCGGCTCGGGCCAGGGCGCGGACCGTCTCCTGCAGCTTGTAAAGCGGCTCGGTGTAGGTCGGGATGAGGGCCAGGTGCGTGTACTCGCGCCGATCTGGTGGCGGCTCGGGCAGCGCCATCAGCGCGTCCAGCTCCAACAGCTCCGTCTCGAGCGCCTTGCGGTCGCCGCTCCTGCGCGGGCCAAGGCCGGCGGCGATGCCCAGCGTGCTGGGCGCCGGACCAGCCAGGCCGGAGAGCTGGCGCAGCACCGCTTCGCGCCGGCCACCGGGGTTATCGAGGGTGGCGAGCCGAGCCCACCAGTCCTGCGCCTGGACGCGCCGGATCTTGCGGAAGGCAACGATCACGGCGCCCGCGAACCATAGCGCGCGGCACAGCCAATAGAAGTCGAAGCTCAGGACGAAATAGGCCACCAGCGACGGATAGCTGAAGCTCAGCCAAATTGGGCCGACGATGATCGCCCAGCTGACGAAGCCGGGGACCATCTCCAGCAGGCGCTGAAGCAGGCGATGGCGATCTGGATCCTGCGGCTCGGACATGTGCCCTCGTCCGGGTCGCCGGAGCCACCGCGCAGCGGCCCTCCAGCGACAGGTTCAGTAGACCGGCGTCAGCCAGTCTCGGTAAGTATCGACCCTGCCGCGCACCGAGTCGAAGTAGATGTCATGCAGCTGCCGGGTGATGGGTCCCGGCCGGCCGCCGGCGATCGCCCGTCGGTCGATCTCGACCACCGGGGACAACTGCGCGCCGGTACCGCACAGGAAGACCTCGTCGGCGTTGTACAGCTCCGTGCGGTCGATCTGTCGCTCCTCGACCGGCACCTCCAGGCGCTCGCGCGCGACGGCCATCAGCCGGCGGCGCGTGATTCCCTCCAGGATGTTGTCCGTCACCGGCGGTGTGATGAGCTTGCCGCCCTTGACGATGAACAGGTTCTCGGCGCTGCCCTCTGAGACATGGCCGTCCTGGGTGAGCACGATCGCCTCGTCGTAGCCGTTGAGCTGCGCCTCGGACTTGGCCAGCGCGCCGTTGACATAGGCGCCGGTGATCTTGCCGCGCGCGGGAATGGCGTTGTCATCGGTCCGGCGCCAGGTCGAGACCTGCGCCCGGATGCCGCCTTCGGTGTCGATGTACTGGCCGAACGGCACCCCGAAGATCACGATATCGGCGTCCAGGTTGTGCAGGCGCACCCCGATGGTCTCGCTGGACTTGTAGATGATCGGACGGACGTAGACGTCCTCTCGAAGCTCGTCGCGGCGAAGGATCTCCACCGTTCGGCTGGCAAGCTGCTCGGCGGTGTACGGCACATCCATCATCAGCAGCCGCGCGGACGCCCGGAGACGCTCGTAGTGCGGGATCAGGTCCAGCGCCCAGAGCTGGCTCTGCTCCGCGTTCCAATAGGCACGGATTCCTTCAAAAACAGCAGTCCCGTAGTTGAAGGCATGGGTCATGACACTGATGCGGGCATCGCGCAACGGCACGATCTCGCCCCGGAAGAAGGCCCACAGCTCTGACGTGCGGTCGTCGGCTGTCGAGGCGACCGGAGTTCCCTGCTTCAGCACGAATGTCTCCTCAAAGTGCCAATGCACCGTGTTCGCTGCCGGTAGCGCCGGCGGCGCAAAGTATACGCGCGCCCCTTGCCATGACGGCTTGCATGCAGGGAAGGTTGCGGAATCCGTGGCTAGTGCCCATTGCCGACCATTCCGAGGGGCGTGAAGAGGGCCATGTAGACGTAGATCAGGTACAACGGACCACCAATCAGCAAAGTCCATGCCGAGAGGCGCCCCTGGAGCCGCATGAGGCCGAAGATCAGGCCCACCGCGACGAATGCGACACCCGCTGACAGGAACGAGATGGCGGTCTCCGGCGTGAACAGCCACGTGGTGAAGAGCAGGCCCAGCACCGTCGGCACGCAGCTCTGGAAGACCATGGCGCCGGTGATATTGCCCATTGCCAGGGTGTCCTTGCCGGTCCGGACCCACAGGACGCTATTGAACTTCTCCGGCAGCTCGGTGGCGATGGGGGCAATGATCAGGGCCAGGATGGTCGGGTCAAGCCCGACGACGGTCGACAGGTGCTCCACCGCGCCGACGAAGACCTGGGCGCCAATGATGATCAGCGCCAACGCCAGCACCACCTGGCTGACGATGATCCGCATCCGTGGCACCGCCCCCTCGATCTCCCAGCTGTCGTGCTCGCCGGGCAGAATGTCGATGTCCAGCGTGTGCGGTCCGGCCATGCCGGGCAGGCGGGTGGCGTGCAGCTGGTTCAGCTCGTCCGCCTCGGTCTCCTCCGGCTCATCCGAAAAGTGGAGCCGCACGTAGTAGGCGTAGAGCAGCAGCAGCACCGCTGCGGCCACCCAACGGACCCATTCCAGCTCGGCCGGAACGAAGGCCGTCCCGATGGCAATGGCGTAGCCCAGCACGAAGAAGAGGACGTCGCGGCCCAGCACCCGAACGTTGACGCGCAGGTCCGTCGGTCGCCCCTTGTTGCGCGAGAAGGCGAGGACGGCCACGCCGGTCACGAACATGGCCAACGTGGACAGCATGAACGGGGCACCCAGGATGGCGCCGGTGCCGATGGCGTGCGAGGTCTCCGCGTCGCCGCCGAACAGCACCGGGCCGAGGATGGCGATGACCGGGATCAGCGTCTCCGGCATGGCGGTGGCAACCGCCGCCAGGACGCTGCCGACCGCCCCCTCCGCCAGGTTCAGCCTGTGGCCAAACCACTCGATCCCGTTGGTGAACAGCTCGGCGGCGATCAGGATGACCGCCAGCGAGCCGATCAGGAGGACGATGTCCACCCGTCAGGCGAGACTACGGGCGCAGGTGCTGTGGCGCGTACGGCAGCAGCGCGACCTGGCGGGCCCGCTTGAGGGCCACGGTCAGCATCCGCTGGTGCCGAGCGCAGGTACCGGTCTTGCGACGCGGCTCGATCTTCGCTCGCTCGGAGAGGTATCGGCGGAGGCGGTTGACCTCCTTGTAGTCAATCGACTCGGCCTTGTCGACGCAGAAGTTGCACACCTTGCGGCGACGCCGGTCGCGGTAGTAGTCCGCCGACTCGCGGCGGGAACGTGGGCTTGCCATGTGGCGATTGGGTCCTCTTGGCTCAGAAGGGGATATCGTCGACGTCGATGCTTTCGGCGGTCGCGGGGCGGGGTGCGGTCTCGGCACCGCGCGGGCGCGCCACCGGCGCGTCCGAGGCGCCAGCGCCGGCCTCGCTGAAGCTACCCGAGTAGCCGCCCTCACCCGGGTCGCGCCGCTCGAGCGAGACCACCCGGGCGAAGCGGATCTCCAACGAGGTCCTTTTCTGCCCGTCGTTGCCCTCGAATTCGCGGGGTCGCAGCTGGCCCTCGGCGTACACCTTGTGGCCCTTGCGCATGTTCTCGGCGGCGCGCTCGGCAGCCTGCTCCCACAGCTCCACCCGGAACCAGTGGGTCTCCTCCTGCCACTCGCCGTCCTGCCCGCGATAGCGGTCGTTGACGGCGACCCGCAGGTTGGCGACGGCCTTGCCGCTCGGCGTATAGCGCAGCTCGGGATCCGCCCCCAGGTTGCCGATAATCATCATCTTGTTGAGGGTCATTGCCTCAGCCTCCTCGTGACGCGGTCAGGCCTCGACGGCCGTGCCGGCCTCCTCCGTCTGCTCGTCACCATCGGTCGCGGGCTCGGCCTCAGGCTCCGTTGACACCGCCCCTTCGGCAGCATCCTCGGCCTCGTCTGCGACAGCTTCGTCGTCGCGCTCAGCCATCGGGCCGGCCGCCTCGTCGGTGGCGATGGCGGCATCGGGCTCATCATCGGATTCGCCATCTGCGCGGGACTCGCCCGCCGGCACTGCGGCTGGGGCCAGGTCGTCCTCCGAGATGCTGGTGCCGTGATCCTCAAGCACCGTCACCAGGTGCCGCAGGATCTCCTCGCTGATCAGCAGGCCGCGCTCGATGTCGCGGATCGCCGACGGCGCGATGTCGAAGTGCAGCAGGAAGTAGCTGGCCTCGCGGAAGTGCTGGATGTCGTAGGCCATGCGGCGCTTGCCCCACGGCGAGACCTTGGTCAGGGTGCCACCGGCGTTGACGATGGCCCGGGTTACCTTCTCGACCGCGGACTGGAGCTTGTCATCCTCCAGGTCCGGCCGGAAGAGAAGCATCAGCTCGTATCGGCGCATGGACCTATCTCCTCCTCTCTAAGGGCTTGCGACCGTCCCGATGGAATCCGGGCGGCGGCAGAAAGGAGCCCAAAGGTGAACACAAAACGAGCCTCCTCGGAGGGAGGCGTCGATGAAGTATGCCCGATTTGGGCCTTCCCGGCAACGCGAGGGGCCGGCACTATACTCAGCCAACCTACGCCGGGAAGCGACCTATGGCTGCCAATCCGATCCTGATCTGCGCCCCCACTGACGAGCTCCGCGCCGAGCTCGAGACGCAGCTGGGATCCGCCGGGTACGTCACGACCAGCGTGACCACCCCGGCCGCCGCGGTGGGCGCTTTGCGGGACGGCTCGTTCGACCTAGTGATGGCGGAGGGCCTTGCGGTGAGCGGCGCAATCGGCCGCATCCGAGCCGCAGCCTCCGAGCCGACGCCGGTCCTGGTCGTTGCGCCAGCCGATGACGTGGAGGCCCGGATCGCCTTCCTGGAGGCCGGCGCCGATGACGTGGTGAGCACCGGCTTTGCCCGCCATGAGCTTGCGGCGAAGGTCGAGGCGCTGCTCATCCGCGCCGGTCGGGTCACCCCCGAGGCCGCGCGTTCCGGCCTGCCGTCAGGCGAGATCGTCACCTTCTTCTCGCCCAAGGGCGGCGTCGGCACCACCACCCTGGCGGTCAACACCGCCGTCCTGCTGGCCGGCGGCATGCCGGGCAGCGGACCCGGCGCCAAGGTCCTGCTCGTCGACATGGACCTGCAGTTCGGCCAGGTCGCCACCCACCTGAACCTGTCTCCGCGCTTCGACCTTGCCGGCCTGGCCGGTGACGAGCCGGCGCTTTCGGATCCCGAGCTGGCGATGTCCTACCTGACGCAGCACTCGTCCGGAGTCCAGGTGCTGGCCGCCCCGACGCATCCCGATGCCGACTTCCGCGTCTCGGTCGACCAGCTCGAACGCGCACTGGCCATCCTCCGACCGCGCTTCGACGAGGTGATCGTCGACTGCGGCTCTCGGCTGGATCCACGGACGCTATGGATGCTGGAGCAGGCGTCGACCCATGTCTTCGTCATCTTCCCGGAGATCGCCGCGCTGCGCGCCACCAGCGTCCTGCTGGGCTTCCTGGCAGAGACCGCCACACTGCGTGCCAAGACGCATTTCGTGGTGAACCACATCTTTCCCAAGGAGCTGCTCAAGACGCGCGATGTCGAGAACCTGCTGCGCACCGCACCGGCCGCCGAGATCCCCTACACCGAGGTCGACATGATCCGCGCGGTGAACGAAGGCGTTCCGGTGGTCACCAGCCGTCCCGGCACACCGGTGGCGCTGGCCCTCAACCAGGTGGCGCAGGCGATCGTCGGCATCGAGACCGACGCGGGCAAAGGCAAGAAGAAGCAGCAGGGTCGCAAAGGCCTGTTCGCGCGCCGCTCGTCGGGGTAGCTGGTGCCGGAGGAGGGATTCGAACCCCCATGTCCCTTGCGGGACGGCCGGGTTTAAGCCGGCCGCGTCTGCCGTTCCGCCACTCCGGCCCCGGCACGCGACACGCTAGCACGCCTTGACGCCGCATCCCATGCAGCGTGATTGCCGCTGCGTCGAAGGTGGAGTCTGGTGCGGTTCGTCCTACTGCGGTGGAGTCGCTAGCATGCCTCGGAGCAATGACCCGCACCGCAGTCCGCGGGAAAGCCCATGAACGGAGGGGATTGATGGCGTTTCCGCCAACCATGCGACGGACCTTACTCACAGCGGTGTCCCTGGCCACGGTTCTGACGATGGCCGCCAGCCCGGCCGATGGGGCCCTCCAACGAGCAAACACCGCCTTGCCACAGGCAGATGCCCGGATCGGGATCGCAGGCTACGGCGGGCATACCGCCGGTGGTGGTGGCGGACGGACCATCCGGGTCACCAATCGCCATGACTCCGGCCCGGGCTCGTTACGTGCCGCGGTCGAGGCAAAGGGCCGACGCATCGTCCGCTTCAGCGTGGCGGGTACCATCGCGCTCCAGTCAGAACTCCATATCAAGAATCCGTACATCACCATCGCCGGCAACCTGGCGCCGGGGCAGGGGGTCCAGGTGCGCGGACACTCGATCATCGTCCGCACCCATGACGTCATCCTCCGCCACCTGCGGCTGCGCCTGGGTGACGCGCTCCTCTCCTCGGGCGAGGCCGATGAGGCGGACGGGCTGACCCTCAACGGGGTGAACAAGAACACGTACAACGTCGTCCTCGATCACATGAGCCTGCTGTGGGGCACGGACATCGGCGGGCTCGCGATCCTTGGCAACGTCCACGACGTGACCGTGCAGAACAGCATCATCGGTGAGGGGCTCTTCCATTCGCGCATGCCCTCCTCCCAGAATCGCGAGGGCCACAGCATGGGGGCCAATATCGTCGCCATGGACGCAAACCAGACGCCGCCCCAGCGAATCACCTTCTTCCGCAACCTGTTCACGACGTCGGACTCTCGCATGCCGCGCCTGCAGGGCGTCCGCTGTGTCGACCTTGTCAATAACGTGATCTACAACTGGGGCACCCACGCGGCGACCGGCAACCCCCGCTCGGCAAACCTCTTGGGCAACTGGTTCCGGCGCGGGCCTCGCATCGGTACGCACTACTGGTGGTTGCCCCAGCGCAGCTCAGCAGAACCGCACCTCTATGCCGCATCGGTGTTCACCCGCGACACCATGCAGGATGGGTTCACCGGTCGCCGGCGCGCAAACCCAGTGGTCTACGCGGCGACCTCCCGGTGCGGGGGCCCGTCGGTGTACGCCAGCCCGGTCGAGACGGTGTACAACACCGTGCTGAGCAACGTCGGCCCCAGGCTGCCGGCAATCGACAGCGTCGACCGACGCATCAAATCCAACGTGCGAAATCGTCTCGGCAGGTTCTTCAACGGGGTCGGTTACCCCGCGCCGAACCCATACTGGCCGACGCTCTCGCCGACGCTGCCGTAGCCGCAGGAGGGAACCATGGACCTCGGCGCGTTTTCGATCAGCCTCGCCGTCAAGGATCTCGCGGCGTCGCGGGCCTTCTACGAAAAGCTGGGATTCCGGGCGTTCCACGGGGACGCCGCGCAGGGCTGGCAGATCCTGAAGAACGGCGAGGCGGTGATCGGGCTGTTTCAGGGGATGTTCGAGCAGAACATCCTGACCTTCAACCCGGGCTGGGACCAGGAGGCGCAGCCGGTCGATCCGTTCACCGATGTCCGCGAGCTCCAGCGCGGGCTGCGAGCAGCCGGCGTGTCCCTGGACCAGGAGGCCGATGAGTCGAGCACCGGCCCGGCCAGCTTCATCCTCACCGATCCGGACGGGAACCAGATCTTCGTCGACCAGCATCGCTGACCGCACTCAGGCGGCGCTCTCGCGAGTGGAGCGTGCTAGCCTTCGGCGGATGCCCGCGGCGACATCGCGCCCTCGATCCTGATGCTCATGGCGGCGGCGAGCGTCGCCCTCCTTGTCGCCGCCACCCTGATCGCCAGCCTGCTCCCCCGGCGGGGCGCGGCGGCGTGGCTCCTGTCGCTCGGCCTTCTGGCGTGGGGCACCTGCGTTGCGACTGTCGCGGTGGCGGGCCTGGTCGTCCGCGACCTGTCGGGCCTCACCCTCTTCCTGCTCTCGTGCGCCTGGCTCGCCGTCGCCGGCATC
>DATEOS010000033.1:0-3873 GCA_035273815.1 Candidatus Limnocylindria bacterium | reverse complement strand
GCCCCCGAGACGCCCCCTGGCCAGCATGCCGAAGTAGATGCACAGTTCCTGGGCTTCGGGGCCGGGGAGCACCTGGTATACGGCCAGCGTGCGGTTGAATCGTTCGGAAGTGATCCAACGCTCGTCGTCCACCAACTCCCGTCGCAGCATCGCGATCTGCGCGATCGGTCCGCCCCACGCCAGACCACCAAACCGGAGGAAGCGCAGAACGAGCCGTCCGAGGCCGAGCGTCGGGATCCTGACGTCCGCGGATTCGGCAGTCACAGAGTGAGCGTAGCGGCGCCGAGTTTGGTCGGGGACACGGTGTGGATAACTTTGGACTTTTGCACAGAAGTGGTGGACAACCCCCCTTGCGTCCTGTCACCACCCGCTGCATGCTGTCGGTGTCCCGAAGGGGCAGCTGGCCGACTGGAGATCACATCAACGGTCGCCGCGGTTCCTTCGGGACACTTCTATGCCCGGAAGCCGGGCGTAGGAACTAGCGCCGCTCCTCCAGCCGCGCGACGATCGCCTCCATCGCCGGCTCCCCACCCGTCTCGTCGGAGAGCAGCGCCTGGCCGGATGCCTCCCCCGGTGCCAGGAAGAGCGCGTTCCAGTCGCCACGTGACTCATTGGCCATGCGTTCCGAGTCGCCCGCCGCAGGCTCGCCCTCCGACGCCACGAACAGCTTTGGAAAGACATCCAGCGCCGTGGCGTCGCCGCTCGCCGAGATGACCACCAGCTGGTCGACCAGTCCGGGCTCGTCCAGGGCCGCCTGCAGCGCGACGGCGGCGCCGTCACCGGCGCCCAGCAGTGCCACCCGGTCCAGTCCGCCGTCCTCCAGCAGCGAACGCAGCGCGCTCACCGCCGAACCGGGCGTCGCCGACTCGACCGCCACCACGGTCATGCCCTTGTCCGCGAAGGTCGTCGCCTGCGTGACCCAGGAGGCGGCATCCAGCCCCTGGTCATGGACCAGGACCAGGCCGTAGGGCCCGTCGCCCCAGCGCCGGGCGGCCGAGCCGTCGGGCAGGTCCAGCGGGGTGCCGGCAGGCGCTCCACATCCGCCGAGCACGACCACGGTCACCAGCGCCGGCGCCGCAAGTGCTGCGATCCGGCCCATGGTCAGAACGCCCATGCCCCGGTCGCGAAGCGACCGGCGAAGTACACGAAGCCCGCCAGGGAGATGGCGGAGACCGCGACCAGGGCCCAGGTGCGACCGGTGGCCAGCGCCAGTGCCACGAACAGCGGGAAGAGGGTCAGGACGTAGCGCGGGGTCGAGAGCAGGAACGAGGTCGAAACGAACAGGACCAGGTTGCCGGCCATCCAGGCGAACCACGACGGCCGAAAGCGGAAGGCGGCGTAGATCGTCCCGATGAGGCCGATGACCACGAAAAGCAGCTCCATCCCGCCGTACATCAGGACATAGTCGGGCTCGTCGCTCCCGAACCACGCAAGCGCGGAGTTGATGGCGTCCCAGGGCGCGGCCAGCGACTTGAACCAATGGTCGTGCTGCACGACAAGGAACTGGAATGGCGTGCCGTAGATCGCCAGGTTCAGGCCGAGGTAGATGGCAAAGCCGATGCCGACCAACCCGATGGCCAGCCACTCCCACCGCCAGCGCCGGTCGGGCGCTGGGGTCGTGAACCACTGGGTGGCGGCCTCGACCGGCAGGGCCAGCAGCAGCACCAGGCCGTTGATCCGGGTCAGCGCCGCCAGGCCGCCGATCAGCCCCGCCAGCCACCAGCGCTCGGTGCGCGCCGCCAGGAAGGAGCCCAGCACCAGGGCCATGAAGAGCGCCTCGGTGTACCCGATGTGCAGGAAATAGGCGGTCGGGAAGATGAGCAGAAACCAGGCGGAGCGAAGCGCGACATCGGGCGTCTCGTCATGACGGACCAGCCGGTACATCAACGGCCCGACGAAGAGCGAGGCTATGCCGGCCACGATGAACGCGCTCCACACCGGCTGGTGAATCAAAGCGTTGACGACCGAACCCAGCCACGGATAGAGGGGGTAGAACACGATGTACAGCTGTAGCTCGCCGGGGTAGACCTGGCGGTAGCCGTACGGGTCGACCAGGTTGCCCGGATCGTTGGCCGTGTAGCCGTACACGATCAGGTCGGTGTAGTGGGGCGCGTCCCAGCGGTCCCACAGCTCGAGGCCAGGAAAGGGCGGGGTGCCAGAGCCATGCACCAGCTGCCAGGCGCCCAGACCCAGCAGCAGGACGCCCAGCTTGAGAGCCAGCGTGAGCCCGATGATCAGGCGCTCGTTATGGTCGAGGCGGGGCATCTGGTGGCGCAGTGTAGGCGAGCCACACAGAACGGAGGTTGGACCCTCCCGGGGCCGATTGGTACACTCGAGGCTCCATCGTCGAGCGATGGCCGGTCGGGGCGTGGCGCAGCCTGGTAGCGCGCATCGTTCGGGACGATGAAGTCGGAGGTTCAAATCCTCTCGCCCCGACCATACCTTCCCAGCGACGCCATGCCGGCGTGACGAGGGAACGTCGACCGCGTCGCGGGCACATCCCCCGGAGCCCAGCCGGGAAACGCGCCCATGTGCCGGGCGCGAGGAGGTCCCACCTTGGCCACCACAGCCACAGCCACGCTCAACAAACCAGCATGGGTCGAGCTCTCATCGCCCGATGCCGCCGCGTCCCGTGATTTCTATGCACGGCTCTTCGGCTGGCAGATCGAGGTTAGTGACGACCCGCAGTACGGCGGCTACGGGATGGCTCGCGTCGGCGGCGACGATGCCGCCGGAATCGGTCCCAAGCAGATGCCGGAGGCGCCCACCGCCTGGGGCCTGTACATCGGCACCGAGGATGTCGACGCCCTCGCCCAGCGCGTCAAGGACGGCGGCGGCACGGTGATCGCCGAGCCGTTCGACGTCGGCGACCAGGGCCGGATGGCGGTCTTCACCGATCCGATCGGCGCGGTGATCTCCGCCTGGCAGGGCGGCCGGATGGGGACCTTCGCCACCAATCGGTCCAATGCGTTCGGATGGGCCGAGCTCAACGCTCGTGGCCTCGAGCGCGCGATCCCGTTCTACGAGTCGATCTTCGGCTGGAGCCACTCGACCACCGACGTCGGTGACGGCAGCCCGCCCTACACCCAGTTCGAGACCGACGGCGATCAGATCGCAGGCGCCTTCGAGATGGGCGACAACGTTCCGGCGCAGGTGCCCAGCTTCTGGATGATCTACTTCAACGTGGATGACGTCGACGCCACCGCGCAGGAAGCGGCCTCCGCGGGCGGGACCGTGACGGTGCACCCGCAGGACTATTTCGGCGGTCGCTTCGCCGTCATCCGCGATCCGCAGGGAGCGACCTTCGGGCTCTTTAAGAGCAGCCAGGCTGCCTAGCGGTAAGCGTCAGAGGCCGCGGGGCGCGGGATGACCGTCCTCGCGGTCGAGACGAAAGGCCTGACGAAGCGCTACGGCGGAGGAGTCCTGGCTGTCGACGGCGTCGATCTGCGGGTGGCGGAAGGCGAGATCTACGCCTTCCTCGGCCTCAACGGCGCGGGGAAGTCGACGACGATCCGCATGCTGCTCGGGATGATTCGACCGACGGCTGGGCATGCAGAACTCTTAGGCCAGCGTGTTGCCGCGGGGTCGACCAACGTCTGGCGACGAGTGGGCCACCTGGTGGAGAGCGCAACCGCGTACCCGGAGTTGAGCGTCCGCGACAACCTCGACGTCGCGCGCCGGCTGGCAGGAATGTCGGATCGGAGAGCCGTGGATGGGGTCATCGAGCGGCTCGCGCTCCAGGCTTACGCGGATCAGCCGGCGGGGACGCTGTCGCTCGGCAACCTCCAGCGCCTCGCGCTGGCCCGGGCGCTCCTCTCCGCGCCCGATCTGATCGTTCTTGACGAGCCGGCCAACGGGCTCGACCCTGCCGGG
>DATEOS010000032.1:0-24627 GCA_035273815.1 Candidatus Limnocylindria bacterium | reverse complement strand
ACGGGCGAGGTCATCGTGCGCGCCGGCGAGACGTCCAAGGCAGGACTGACCGCATTGCGCAATGCGGTCAAGGCCGAGATCGAGGCCGTCGATGCCGAGGTCAAGCAGGCCAAGGCCGAGGCCAAGGAGCGGTTTGACCAGTCTGTCACCGACCTGACGTCGGGCATCGACCAGGCGCTCGCCAACGAGCGCGAGCAGGTCGCTCGCGAGACGGATGACGCCAAGCTGGCCGCCCGCACCGCCAAGCAGCAGCTGGCCGACATCAAGATCATGCAGACCCTGACCGAGTCCGAGTACCGGAACCTGTCAGAGCAGTATGGCCGGATGTTCGATGCCGGCATGGGCGCGGAGGCGGTCAAGAAGATCATCGAGCAGCTGGACCTGGACGACCTGGCCCAGCGGCTGCACGTCGAGATGCGGCAGACGTCCGGGCAGCGCCGCAAGAAGGCGATCAAGCGCCTGCGCCTGATCGAGGCGTTCCGCAAGTCCGGTGCGCGTCCGGAGTGGATGATCCTGTCCACCCTGCCGGTCATCCCGCCCGACCTGCGCCCCATGGTGCAGCTCGACGGCGGCCGGTTCGCCACATCCGACCTGAACGACCTGTATCGGCGCGTCATCAACCGCAATAACCGCCTCAGCCGCCTCCTGGACCTGGAGGCGCCCGAGATCATCATCCGTAACGAGAAGCGGATGCTGCAGGAGGCGTGCGACGCGCTGATCGACAACGGCCGCCGCGGCCGCGCGATCGCGGGCACCGGCAACCATCGGCTCAAGAGCCTGAGCGACATGCTCAAGGGCAAGCAGGGCCGGTTCCGCCAGAACCTGCTCGGCAAGCGCGTCGACTACTCGGGCCGCTCGGTCATCGTGGTTGGCCCGGAGCTGAAGCTGCACCAGTGCGGCCTGCCGAAGAAGATGGCGCTCGAGCTGTTCAAGCCGTTCGTCATGCGGCAGCTGGTGGAGAAGGGCTTCGCCCACAACATCAAGAGCGCCAAGCGGATCGTGGAGCGGGTGCGCCCTGAGGTGTGGGACGTGCTCGAGGACGTCATCAAGGATCACCCCGTGCTCCTGAACCGCGCCCCGACCCTGCATCGCCTTGGCATCCAGGCCTTCATGCCGGTGCTGGTCGAGGGCAGCGCCATCCAGATCCACCCGCTGGTGTGCTTCGCCTTCAACGCGGACTTCGACGGCGACCAGATGGCGGTGCACGTGCCGTTGTCGACCGCCGCCCAGCAGGAAGCCAAGGACCTGATGCTGTCGACGCAGAACCTGCTGTCGGCGGCGGATGGCTCGCCGGTGGTGTCGCCGACCCACGACATGGTGCTCGGCTGCTACTACCTGACCGTCGAAGCCCCCGAAGAGAAGGGGGCCGGCAAGGCCTTCGCCTCCGCGGCCGAGGTGATGATGGCGGCGCAGCTGGGCCACGTGCACGTTCAGGCACCGATCAAGGTGGAGCTGGAGATCACCGAGCCAATCGGCGAGGACGGGGAGACCGCCACCACCACCCAGCTGGTCGAGACCACGCCGGGTCGGGTGATCTTCAACACGGTCATCCCCGGCGAGCTGGGCTTCATCAACCGCATCATGGACCGCAAGGGCCTGAAGGCTCTGATCGCGCAGTGCTACCGCGAGCTGGGTCCGGCCGCGACCACCAGCCTGGTGGACGGCATCAAGACCCTGGGCTTCCACTACGCGACCGTGGCGGGCATCACCATCGGCATCGACGACATCCGCGTGCCGAAGGAGAAAGTCGCCCTATTGGCCGATGCCGATGCCCGCGTGAACGACATCGACCGCGAGTTCCGCAAGGGCT
This sequence comes from Candidatus Limnocylindria bacterium, assembly GCA_035273815.1. Classification (GTDB taxonomy): domain Bacteria; phylum Chloroflexota; class Limnocylindria; order QHBO01; family QHBO01; genus DASSCW01. Next base: position 22,817 of record DATEOS010000032.1, on the reverse strand, counting down.
TCATCACCGATGACGAGCGCTACACGCAGACGGTCGACGTCTGGCGTGCCACGACCGATGAAGTCACCGAGAAGATGCTCAACGGCCTGGACAAGCGCGGCTCGGTCTGGATGATCACCCACTCGGGCGCGCGGGGGAACGTGACCCAGGTGCACCAGCTGGCCGGCATGCGCGGGCTGATGGCCGACCCGTCGGGCCGGATCATCGACCTGCCCATCCGCAGCAATCTGCGCGAGGGGATGAGCGTGCTCGAGTACTTCATCTCGAGCCACGGCGCCCGTAAGGGGCTGGCCGACACCGCACTGCGCACCGCCGACTCGGGCTACCTGACACGCCGCCTGGTGGACGTGGCGCAGGACGTCATCACTCGCGAGGACGACTGCGACACCGACCTGGGCACGTGGATCACGCGCGACGAGTCGGAGCAGATCCCGGAGCCGTTCGGCGACCGCCTGGTCGGTCGCATGGCGGCCATCGACGTGGTGGACGAGAAGGCCGGCGAGACGATCGTGGCACGCAACGCCGAGATCGACGAGGTGGCCATCGAACGGATCGAGGCCGCCGGCATGGACCGCGTCAACGTCCGCTCACCGCTGACCTGCGCGGCACGCCACGGCGTCTGCCGCATGTGCTACGGCCGCAACCTGGCCACCGGCAACCTGGTCGAGCTGGGGCAGGCGGTGGGCATCATCGCGGCCCAGTCGATCGGCGAGCCCGGAACGCAGCTGACCATGCGGACGTTCCACACCGGCGGCGTCGCCGGTGAGGACATCACGCAGGGCCTGCCGCGCGTCGAGGAGCTCTTCGAGGCGCGCATCCCCAAGGGTCAGGCGACCATGACCGAGATCGACGGCAACGTCGAGGTCGTGCGGGCCGGTGTCGACCAGCCGGTCGTGGTGCGCGTCACGCACCGCGAGGCCTACGACACGCCGGTGAAGCTCACGCCCCAGCATGAGGTGCTGGTCGCCTCGGGCGACGAGGTGGCCGAGGGCCAGCTGCTGGCCCGGCTTGGCGATGACGAGGAGGCGACCGAGGTGCGATCCCCGGCCGCCGGTCGCGTCACCAAGAAGGGCTCAACCCTGACCTTGCACTCGGAGGACGTGGATCAGCGCGAGTACGCGGTGCCGCACTCTGCCCGGCTGCGGGTGGAGAACGGCGACGAGGTGCTGGCCGGCGATCCGCTGACCGAAGGGTCGCTCAACCCGAAGGACCTGCTGCAGATCAAGGGCGTGGACACCGTCCAACGATTCCTGGTGGCAGAGGTCCAGAAGGTCTACCGCTCACAGGGCGTGACCATCGCCGACAAGCACGTCGAGATCATCGTTCGCCAGATGCTGCGCAAGGTCACCGTCGACACGGCCGGTGACACCGACCTGCTGCCGTCCGAGCTGATCGACCGCTTCGAGTTCGAGGAGGTCAACAACCGGATCCTGGCCGAGGGCGGGGAGCCGGCCACCGCGCAGACCGTGCTGCTGGGCGTGACCAAGGCCAGCCTGAACACTTCGTCCTTCCTGGCGGCCGCCTCCTTCCAGGAGACGACCCGGGTCCTGACCGAGGCGGCCATCAATGGCGCCAAGGACCACCTGATTGGCTTGAAGGAGAACGTGATCATCGGCAAGCTGATCCCGGCGGGGACCGGCGCCGAGGCGCGGGCCCTGGCGGCTGCCAAGGCGCGCGAGCTGACGCCCGAGGAGGCGGAGGCCCTGCGCGAGCGCGAGGCGGCGATGACCTTCCTGACCGGCGACGCGGACACCAACGCCGATGGCGTGGTCGAGGCCGAGGAGGCCGAGGCCGCAGCCGAGGAGGCGGCGGAGACCGTGGCCGAGCTGATGGGCGCGGACGACGATCCGGCCATCGAGGCCGAGGTCACCGAGCAGGTCTTCGAGGAGCTCAACGAGGAGGTCGCCGCCGAAAAGTAGGCGGTGGCGCCGATGAGAAAGCGCAGATCGATGGGCGGGCCGGGAGGTCCGCCCATCGTCCTCCCTGCGGAACCGGAACCGATTGGCGCCCTGGCGCGTCAGGTGGGCATGCGAACGATGACGCTGGCGCTGGTCTGCCTGGTGGTCCTGTTGAGTGCCTGCGCTTACGGGGGTCGGTCGGGTGCCGGCGGCTCATCGCCCGGCGCCGGCGACAGCGGCAGCAAGGACGACCCCATCTCCGCCACACCGGGAGGCGTGCCGAGCCCGCCCCCCGGCGACGGGGCCACCCGCGAGGAGCCCGATCCGACGGTCGTGGATCCGCATGGCGTGGCAGTCGATCACTTTGCGATCGGCGCCGACGGACGGACCGTGGTCGTGTACTGGTGGGGTGGCAACACGACCTGCTTCGGCCTGAAGGAGGTCACCGTCACCTTCCAGCACAACACACCGGTCGTCGCCGTGCAGGAAGGGACCCGCGCCGACCACGTGGGGCAGGCCTGCACCATGGAAGCCGTTCTGAAGTCGACCGTGGTGACCCTTGATGAGCCGATCCTGGCCGATGCGGTCGTCGGCTACGGCCAGCGCGGCGAGCCCGAGCTGCCCAGCGGCGCCACCGCGGTTGATCCGCAGGACGGCGTGGTCGATGCGGTCCCGCATGCGATTGGCGGCTACGCGCTGTCGGCCGACGGCCTGACGCTGACCGCCTACTACGTGGGCGGCGTGGAGGAGTGCTACGGGCTGGCGGCGGCTACCGCTGATCGCGCGGCCGGCGGCCTCGTCACGGTCAGCATCCGCGAGGGCGCGTTGCCGAACGTTGACGGACCGTGCATCGACCTGGGCGTGGCCAAGGTCACCGGCATCACGCTGGACCAGCCCCTCATCGTGGTGGCCGCCTTCGATTCCGGAGGCGGGAACGACTACTGAGGCTCAGGCCTCGCCGTTGTCGCCCATCGGCTCATCCTCCGCCTCCTCATCGGCCGCAGGCGCGCGCTGGCGAGGCACGGTGGCGACCAGGATCAGCGCCCCCAGCCCGATGAACGCCACCGGCCCGACCCACTGCAGCGCGTCGACGCTGGGCGTGCCGTTGAGCAGCATGACCCCGGCGATGAGGAAGATGACGCCGAAGGCGAACGAAACGGCGTCGAAGGCATGGTGTGTCATCAGTACTCCACGTTGTCGAGCTCGAACTGGTAGTCGACCGAGTGGTCGACCTCGATCCCGCCGATCCCGACCGCGAGATCCAGGACGATGAGGCGGCCGAAGTCACCGACCTCATAGTGATTGCTCAGGTCGGTGCCGCCCTGGGCGTCGCCAAGCACGTAGAAGGCGCCCGCCCCGACGTCGGCATCCACCTGGACCTGAGCGTCATCCGGCACGATCACGTGCAGGCCGCCAGCACCGACGGAGGCCGCCGCGTGGATCGGCTCCGTGCTCACCGGCAGGTCGGTGAGGTCCAGCGTCATCTTCCCGAAGGCCAGCTGATAGTGATCATCGAGCTCATCCATGCTCGTCGGCGCGTAGTACGGACCACCGACGCCTCCTTCCAGCGGCACCCTCATGAACGCGGCAGGGATGCCCAGCAACAGGACCAGCGCCGCCGGCAGGATCAGCACGCGGGCGCGGCCCCACCACGAGCCGATGAGCAGGCCGGCGCCGATGATGGTCAGCGCCAGGCCGAAGTACTGGCCCGGCAGCAGGGCCAGGTTCGATGCGCGGTCGAGCATGGCCGCCACGCCGATCGCGATCAGCGTGGCGGCGGTGATGTACCAGCCCAGTGGCGAGCGTGGTGCCTTGGGTTGTGCGGCCGGCGCCTGGATGACGCCTGGCGAGGGGGCCGCGGCGGCCGGTGTGACGGCCGCGGTTGATACCGCGGGTGCCCCCGTCTCAGGCGGGCCGCCGCGGCGCAGCAGGAAGATGCCGACCCCGACCAGCAGCAGGATGGCGAGCGCTCGCGCGTCGAAATAGACCCCCTCCACCGCAGGAACGACGACGGCGAAGAGGAATGCGCCGGCCCCAATGAGCAGCAACAGCGTGGGAAGTCGTCCGAAGCGTGGCAGGACCTGTTCCAGCGGAGATTCGTCGTGGCCCTCCACCGGGATCAGCAGCCAGGCGCCCAGGTACAGCACGAGGCCGGCGCCGCCGAAGATGACGAGGCCCACGAACGCGGCGCGGATCAGGACTGGATCGACGTTGAGGTAGTCGGCGATCCCGGCTGCGACGCCGCCGATCACGCGATCGCTCGCGCGGCGCCGCAGGAGACGGGGGTTCTGTGTGGCTCGGGGTTGCTCGGTTGTCATGCGCCGATGGTGCCCGCCCGCCCGATTGATGCCTATCCGGAACATCCCCGGGACCACCCTGAGGGGATGACGCCGACTCAGGGTCATTCCGGATCGCCACGCGCCAGACCGCGTGGGAAGATGCCGGTCCATGGCCCAGGCCCAGCTCGACGTCCCTGCCAGCGAATCTGATCGCCGTCACGCGGCCGCGCGACCGCGCCTCATGCGCAGCCGGCACAATCGGATCATCGGCGGCGTGGCGGGGGGTGTGGCCGCGCACCTGGGCGCTCCCGTCTGGGCGGTGCGCCTCACCTTCGTGGCCTTGGTGCTGGCGGCGGGCTTCGGCCTCGTCGTCTACCTCCTGCTCTGGCTGCTTGCTCCGCTGGAGGCCGCGGACGCCGCGCCGAGCCATGCCCCGCCGGCAGCGGCGCTCCCGACCCGGCCCGGTGGCCGGCAGCTGACCGGCGCGCTGCTGGTCATCGGCGGGGTGATCGCCATGCTCTGGCTGCTGGGATTCACGTTCGAGGGCAACCTGTTCTGGCCGATCGTGCTGGGCGCCATCGGCTTTGCCGTGATCTGGGCGCGCACCGGGGATGAGCGCCGGCGGTGGGATCCTGCCAGCCTGGGGAGCCCGCTGGCATCGGTCCTGTCCGGGGGGAGGCCGCTGGCGCGCCTGATCGGCGGCGGCATCCTGATCGTGGCCGGCATGGCTATCGTGCTGGCCGCGACGACCGACCTGAGCGGCCTGATGAACGTGGTGCTGGCCGTGATGGTGACCGTGGCGGGCCTGGCGCTGCTGGTCGGCCCGTGGGTCTGGAACCTGGGGCAGGAGCTGATCACCGAACGGACCAGCCGCGTGCGCTCGGAGGCTCGTGCCGAGATGGCGGCCCACCTCCACGACTCGGTCCTGCAGACGCTGGCCTTGATCCAGCGCGCCCGCGAGCCCCGCGAGATGGCAATGCTGGCGCGGACCCAGGAGCGCGAGCTGCGGGCGTGGCTCTACGGCCGCGCGCCCAGCGTACCGGGCGTCCGGCTGCGTGACGCGCTCGACGCCATGGCGGGGCGCATCGAGCGCAGCCACGCGGTCAAGGTGGAGACCGTGGTCGTCGGCGACGCCGCCATGGATGAGGCCATGCGCGCGCTGGTGGCAGCCACCAGCGAGGCCACCCTGAATGCCGCCAGCCACTCCGGGGCCGCCGAGGTTTCGGTCTACGTGGAGGTCGAGGCCGATGCGGCCACCGCCTTCGTGCGCGACCACGGCGCGGGCTTCGATCCCGATGCCGTTCCGTCCGACCGGCGGGGGATCGCCGATTCGATCGTTGGCCGCATGCAGCGGCACGGCGGGTCGGCGGACGTGGTGAGCGGCGACGATGGGACCGAGGTGCGGCTGCGGCTACCGAGGAGCGTGGCGGCGTGACCGTCCGCGTCTTCGTGGTCGACGACCACGAGCTATTCCGCTCCGGCGTCCGCTCCGAACTGCGCGACGGCTTCGAGATCGTGGGCGACGCGGGCACGGTCGACGAGGCGGTGAGCGGCATCCGCGCCACGCGGCCGGACGTCGTCCTGCTGGACGTGCACATGCCGGCCGGCGGCGGCCGCGAGGTGATCAGCGCGGTGCACGGCGACCAGCCGGACGTCCGGTTCCTGGCGCTCAGCGTGTCGGACGCGGCCGAGGACGTGATCGGCGTCATCCGAGCCGGGGCGCGCGGCTACGTCACAAAGTCGATCTCGGCCGAGGAGCTGGATGCCGCCATCCGCCGCGTGCATGAGGGCGATGCCGTCTTCTCGCCTCGCCTGGCGGGCTTCGTGCTCGACACGTTCGCGACCAGCTCTTCAGCGGAGCCGGTCGACGCCGAGCTCGACCAGCTGACCGCTCGGGAGCGGGAGGTGCTGCGCTACATCGCGCGCGGCTATGCCTACAAGGAGGTGGCGCACGAGCTGCACATCTCGGTGAAGACCGTCGAGACGCACGTCTCGGCCGTGCTGCGCAAGCTGCAGCTGTCCAGCCGCTACGAGCTGACGCGCTGGGCCACCGACCGCCGGCTCGTGTGACGAGCCGCGGAGCGTCGGCTGAGCACGCGCTTCGGTTGACACTCCAGAGCGGCGAACCGTATACTCCGCGTTCGGTGTCCCGTGTCGGGACGCCTTCGTGTGTGCCCTTCTGGGCACCCTCCGCTGAAGCTCTCTGAGTGCCTCGCCAAGGGGTTCTTGCGCGCCTGCGGAGGAGCGAAGAACGGAAGCAATCACACCAGGCGAAGAGGTTCTCGTTGCCCACTATCAGCCAGCTGGTCCGCAAGGGCCGCAAGCCGGCAGGCAAGAAGGTCAAGGCGCCGGCACTGCGCCGCACGCTCAACACCCTGGAGCAGACAAGCTCCATGGGGCGTGGGGCGCCGCAGCGCCGTGGCGTCTGCCTGCAGGTCATGACCCGCACCCCGAAGAAGCCGAACTCGGCGCTTCGGAAGGTCGCGCGCGTGCGGCTGGTCAACGGGATGGAGGTCACCGCCTACATCCCGGGCATCGGGCACAACCTCCAGGAGCACTCGGTGGTGCTCGTCCGTGGCGGCAAGGTCCGGGACCTGCCCGCGGTGAAGTACCACATCGTGCGCGGCACCCTTGACGCCGCCGGCGTCCGCGACCGCCGCCAGGGACGCAGCAAGTACGGCGCGAAGTCGCCGGGCAAGGCCTAGCCGATGCCCCGCCGTCCCACGGTCGCGCGCAAGAGCAAGTACGAGGAGCAGCTGGTCGGCACCGCCCTCACGCTCGACCAGTTCACCAACAAGCTCATGCGTGGTGGCAAGCGGCAGCTGGCCGCACGGATCCTGGAGGACGCCATCTCCCGCTGCGAGCAGCAGGCCGGCCGGGCCGGCGTCGAGGTGATGGAGCTTGCCCTCCGCAACGCCATGCCGCTCATCGAGGTGAAGCCGAAGCGCGTCGGCGGCTCGACCTACCAGATCCCGGTCGAGGTCCGCGCCGATCGCCGCATCAGCCTGGGCATGCGCTGGCTGATCGAGTCCGCGCGGAGGCGCAACGGCCGCTCCATGGCCGAGAAGCTGGCCGGCGAGTTCATGGACGCGTCGAACAACCTTGGTGCCGCGGTCAAGCGCCGCGAGGATACCCACCGGATGGCGGAGGCCAACAAGGCCTTCAGCCACTTCAAGTGGTAGCCGCCATGGCCATGAGCAGCACCGCGGCGCGATCCTCGGCCACGGCCATCCCGCTGGAGCGAACCCGCAACATCGGGATCATTGCCCACATCGATGCGGGCAAGACGACGGTGACCGAGCGAATCCTCTTCTACACCAAGAAGATCTACAAGATCGGCGAGGTCCACGAGGGCGCCGCCACCATGGACTGGATGGAGCAGGAGCAGGAGCGGGGGATCACCATCACCGCCGCCGCCACGACCTGCTTCTGGGCCGATCATCGCATCAACTTGATCGACACACCCGGGCACGTGGACTTTACGGTCGAAGTGGAGCGGAGCCTGCGCGTGCTCGACGGGGCGGTCGTCGTGTTCGACGGCGTGGCCGGCGTGGAGCCTCAGTCCGAGACGGTCTGGCGCCAGGCCGACCGGTACCGCGTGCCGCGCTTTTGCTTCGTCAACAAGCTCGACCGTACCGGTGCCGACTTCTGGCGGGTGGTCGACATGATCAAGGACCGGCTGGGCGCCAACGCCGTGCCGCTTCAGATCCCGATCGGCATCGAGGGCAGCTTCCGGGGCGTGATCGACCTGATCAACATGAAGGCGATCACCTACGGCAACGATCTTGGCGACCAGATCGAGGTTGGAGAGATCCCGCCCGAGCTGGCCGATGAGGCGGGCAGCTGGCGCGAGAAGATGATCGAGGCGCTGGCCGACCACGACGACGACATCGCCCACAAGTTTCTGGAGGCGGAGGAGATCGGCGCGGATCAGCTGCGCCGCGCGCTGCGGGTTGCCACGCTGGCGTACCAGATCGTGCCAGTCCTGTGCGGCTCGGCCCTCAAGAACAAGGGCATCCAGCCGATGCTTGACGGCGTGATCGATTATCTGCCGTCGCCGCTGGACCGGCCGCCGGTCACCGGCCTTGACCCGCGGACCAGCGACGAGGTCACGCGGCCGACCGATGCTGATGAGCCGTTTGCCGCCCTCGCCTTCAAGATTGCCGCCGACCCGTTCGTCGGCAAGCTGGCCTTCTTCCGGGTCTACTCCGGGACGCTGAAGACCGGCTCCTACGTCTACAACTCAACGAAGGGGACCAAGGAGCGAGTCGGCCGCCTCCTGCAGCTGCACGCCAACCATCGCGAGGAGATCGAGTCGGTGAGCGCCGGCGACATCGCCGCCGCGGTCGGGCTCAAGAACACGACCACCGGCGACACGCTGTGCGCGGAGGCGAAGCCGATCATTCTCGAGAACATCAGCTTCCCGGAGCCGGTGATCGAGCTGGCCGTGGAGCCGAAGACCAAGGCTGACCAGGACAAGATGTCGATCGCCCTCCAGCGCCTCGCCGAGGAGGATCCAACCTTCCGGGTCAGCACTGATGAGGAGAGCGCCCAGACCCGCATCGCGGGCATGGGCGAGCTGCACCTCGAGGTCATCGTCGACCGCATGCTGCGCGAGTTCAAGGTGCAGGCCAACGTCGGACGTCCGCAGGTGAGCTACCGCGAGGCGATCCGCAAACAGGCCAAGGGCGAAGGTCGCTTCGTGCGCCAGACCGGCGGCAAGGGCCAATACGGCCATGCCGTCCTCACCGTCGAGCCCCTGGAGCGCGGGGCCGGCGTCGAATTCGAGTCGAAGATCGTCGGCGGCTCCGTGCCGCGCGAGTTCTTCAAGCCGATCGAGCAGGGCGCACGCGATGCGCTTGCCGGCGGCATCGTGGCGGGCTATCCGGTGATCGACCTCAAGATCACGCTGATCGACGGTTCATACCACGAGGTCGACTCGTCCGAGATGTCGTTCAAGATCGCCGGCAGCATGGCCGTCAAGGACGGCGTCGCCAAGGCCGACCCGGCGATCCTGGAGCCGGTGATGAAGGTGGACGTGACAACCCCGGAGGACTTCATGGGGGACGTCATCGGCAACCTGAACGCGAAGCGGGGGCACATCGAGGGGATAGACGAGCACGGCACCTCCCGGGTGGTGCGCGCCCTGGTGCCGCTGGCCGAGATGTTCGGCTACGCCACCGAGCTGCGCAGCATGACCCAGGGGCGGGCCACGTACTCCATGGAGTTCAGCCGTTACGCCGAGGTTCCCAGCAGCATCGCCAATGAGCTGATCGCGAAGTCGAAGAGCTAATTCCGAGTAAGGAGCAACAAGGACACACCATGGCCAAGCAGAAGTTCGACCGCAGCAAGCCGCACGTCAACGTGGGCACCATCGGCCACGTCGACCACGGCAAGACGACCCTGACGGCGGCGATCACGAAGTTCCTCGCTCTGCAGGGCGGGGCCGACTTCCGCGCGTTCGACAGCATCGACAACGCTCCCGAGGAGCGGCAGCGCGGCATCACCATCGCGATCAGCCACGTCGAGTACGAGACGGCCAACCGGCACTACGCGCACGTGGACTGCCCGGGTCACGCCGACTACATCAAGAACATGATCACCGGCGCCGCCCAGATGGACGGCGCCATCCTGGTCGTGTCCGCCGCGGATGGCCCGATGCCGCAGACGCGCGAGCACATCCTGCTCGCCCGCCAGGTCGAGGTTCCGTCGCTGGTCGTCTACCTGAACAAGGTGGACATGGTCGACGACGAGATGCTGGTCGACCTGGTCGAGATGGAGGTCCGCGAGCTCCTCAGCAAGTATGAATTCCCGGGCGACGACATCCCGGTCATCCGCGGCTCGGCGCTCAAGGCGCTCGAGTCGAAGAGCGATGATCCGGCCAGTGACGACTACGCGTCGATCAAGGAGCTGATGGACGCCGTCGACAGCTACATCCCGACCCCGGTCCGTGACGTCGACAAGCCGTTCCTGATGCCCATCGAGGACGTGTTCGGCATCAAGGGCCGCGGCACGGTGGCCACCGGCCGCATCGAGCGCGGGACCGTCAACACCGGTGAATCGGTGGAGCAGGTCGGCATCCACGCCAAGAGCCGCCAGCTGGTGGTGACCGGCGTCGAGATGTTCAAGAAGACCCTGGACCGCGGCGAGGCCGGCGACAACGTGGGGCTGCTGCTGCGAGGCATCGAGCGCGAGGAGATCGAGCGCGGCCAGGTGCTGGCCAAGCCCGGCAGCGTCAAGCCCGGCACCAAGTTCAAGGCCGAGGTCCTTGTCCTCAGCAAGGAAGAGGGCGGCCGCCACACGCCGTTCTACGCCGGCTACCGGCCGCAGTTCTACCTGCGGACGACCGACGTGACCGGCGCCATCGCGATGCCGGCGGGCGTGGAGATGATCATGCCCGGCGACAACGTGAACATCGACGTCGAGCTGATCACGCCGATCGCCATCGAGCAGGGCCAGCGCTTCGCGATTCGCGAGGGCGGCCACACCGTGGGCGCCGGCGTGATCACCGAGGTGATCGGCTAAATCCATGGCCAAGCAGCGCATCCGCATTCGGCTGAAGGCGTACGACCACAAGCTGCTCGACCAGTCGGCCGAGCAGATCGTGGAGACGGCGCAGCGCACCGGCGCGGCCATCGCCGGACCGGTGCCGCTGCCGACCCGGATCGAGAAGTACACGGTCATCCGTGGACCGTTCGTCCACAAGGACGGCCGTGAGCAGTTCGAGATCCGGACCCACAAGCGACTGATCGACATCATCGATCCGTCGACCAAGACGGTGGATGCGCTGATGCGGCTGAGCCTGGCCGCGGGCGTGGATATCGAGATCAAGATGTGAGGTTGGGCCGCTCGACCCCGGGCGGCCCACCCATCGGTCCATCAACAGGAAGGGACGCGAGAGAAGAGCAGTGGCGGCAGGAATGATCGGGCGCAAGCTCGGTATGACGCGGATCTTCGGCGACGACGGAACGGTCGTGCCGGTGAGCGTCATCGAGGCGACCCCGAACAGCATCACGCGGCTCCGGACCCCGGAGCAGGACGGCTATGCCGCTCTGCAGGTGGGCTCCGGCGTGGCGCGGCGCCTGACGAAACCCGTCGCCGGCCAGTTCAAGCACCTGGAGAAGGACCATCAGTCGCCCGCGCGCGTCCGCGAGTTCCGCGTCGACTCGGTCGAGGGCTACGAAGTGGGTCAGACACTGGACGTCAGCCTGTTCGAGGCCGGCGAGCTGGTCGACGTGACCGGCGTGAGCAAGGGGCACGGCTTCACCGGAACCATTGCGCGGCACCACTTCAAGCGCGGTCCCAAGACCCATGGTTCCAACAACTACCGCCAGCCCGGCTCGATCGGCGCCGGCACCACCCCGGGCCGCGTCTTCAAGGGCACGCGCATGAGCGGCCATATGGGCGACGAGCAGGTGACCGTCAAGAAGCTGCGCGTGGTCAAGGTCGACGCCGAGCGCAACCTGCTGCTGGTCAAGGGCGCCGTCCCCGGCGCCCGCAACGCCGTGCTGCTGGTCAGGAAGGCGACCTGACGATGACCAAGACCACCGTTCTCAAGGCCGATGGCGCCAAGGGCGCCAGCGTGGAGCTGGCCGATGGCCTGTTCGGTGCGCCGGTGAACACGGCGCTGATCCACCAGGCTGCCGTGCGGCAGCTCGCCGGTCGTCGCCTCGGCACCGCGGACACCCAGACTCGCGCCGAGGTCCGCGGCGGCGGGCGCAAGCCGTGGCGCCAGAAGGGGACCGGTCGCGCGCGCCAGGGAAGCCGTCGCGCTCCCCAGTGGGCCGGTGGCGGCGTGGTCTTCGGGCCTCACCCGCGCGCCTACGACCAGAAGATGAACACCAAGATGCGCCGCGCCGCGCTGCGCGGCGTGCTGAGTGCCAAGGCCGCCGATGGGGCGGTGCGCGTGGTCGAGGGCTTCGGCCTGGACGAGATCGGGACCCGAGCGTTCGCCGAGCGGCTTGCCGCCTGGGACGCGGGGGGCAAGGTGCTGGTGGTGCTGGCTGCGCGCGACCACGTCGTGGAGCGCTCCTGCCGGAACCTGCGTGAAGTGCGGGTGGTGCTGGCTGACAGCCTCAACGTCGTCGATCTGCTGGATGCCGACACCATCGTCTTCACCCGCGACGCGCTGACGCGCGCCGAGGAGGTGTACGCGTGACCGCCATCAGCATGCACGACATCCTGCTGCGTCCCGTCATCAGCGAGAAGAGCGTGATGGAGACGGAGCGGAACAACTACACATTCGCCGTCGCGCGTGACGCGAACAAGCTCCAGATCAAACAGGCGGTCGAGGCCGAGTTCAAGGTCACGGTGCTGGGCGTGCGCGTGCTGACCGTCAAGCCAAAGCAGAAGCGCCGCGGCCGGCGCCAGATGGGGACCGTTCCCGGCTGGCGCAAGGCGGTGGTGACCATCGCTGACGGCCAGAAGATCGAATTCTTCGAGACGGTATAGATCGATGCCACTTCGCAGCTACCGACCCACCAGCCCTGGGCTTCGCCAAATGACGCGGGCGACGTTCGAGGAGATCACCACCGACCAGCCGCACAAGCCGCTGACCGAGAAGCTGGTGCGCCGCGCCGGCCGCAACAGCCAGGGCAAGCTGACCGTTCGCCACCAGGGATCGGGCCACAAGCGCCTGTACCGGGTCATCGACTGGAAGCGCGACAAGGCCGGCGTGCCGGCGCGCATCGCGACGGTCGAGTACGACCCGAACCGCTCGGCGCGGATCGGCCTGCTGCACTACGCCGACGGCGAGAAGCGCTACATGCTGCTGCCGCATGGCCTGGGCGTGGGCGACACCGTCATTGCCGGCGCAGATGCCGAGGCGCGGACCGGCAACGCGCTGCCGCTGTCGCGCATCCCGTTGGGCACGCAGGTGCACAACATCGAGCTTGTGGCCGGCCGCGGCGGCCAGATCGTGCGCGCGGCCGGCAGCAGCGCACAGCTGCTGGCCAAGGAGGGCGGCATGGCCACCATCCGGCTGCCGTCCGGCGAAGTGCGCCGCGTGCGCGCCGAGTGCATGGCCACCGTCGGGCAGGTGAGCAACCTGGACCACGAGAACCAGAACATCGGCAAGGCCGGACGTGCCCGCCATATGGGCCGCCGCCCGCAGGTGCGCGGCGTGGTGATGAACCCGAACGACCACCCGCACGGTGGCGGCGAGGGCAAATCACCCATCGGCATGCCGCCGAAGACGCCGTGGGGCAAGCCGGCAATGGGCCTGCGCACCCGCAGGCGCAAGAACACCACCAGCAAGCTGATCGTCCGCCGTCGGTATGGACGAGGTTAGGAGAACTCGATGAGTCGCTCTCTGAAGAAGGGACCGTTCGTCGAGGCGCGCCTGCTCGGCCGCATCGACGAGATGAACAGCAAGAACGAGCGGAAGGTGCTCAAGACCTGGTCGCGCGCCAGCGTCATCTTTCCGCAGATGATCGGGCACACCATCGCCGTCCACGACGGCCGGCGGCACGTGCCGGTGTTCATCACCGAGAACATGGTCGGCCATCGCCTGGGCGAGTTCGCCCCGACCCGTCACTACCGGGGCCATGGCAAGGCCACCGAGCGCAGCTCGTCGCTGAAGTAGGAAGGCCGACATGCGCGTGACCGCGACCGCCAAGTACATCCGCATCAGCCCGCGCAAGGTGCGGCTGGTGACCGATCTCATCACCGGCAAGCCGGTCGAGGAGGCGGCCGCCATCTTGCGTTTCCTGCCGAATGCGGCGGCGCGGGACGTGGCCAAGGTGCTCAAGAGCGCCACCGCCAATGCGGAGAACAACTTCAGCCTCTCGGCCGATGAGCTGACGGTGGTCAGCGCCCTCGCCGAGGAGGGTCCGACCCTGAAGCGCGGACGGCCGCGCGCCCAGGGTCGTTATTTCGGAATTCTGAAGCGGACCAGTCACATCACCGTCGCCGTGGCTGACCAGGAGGAGGCCTGATGGGCCATAAGGTTCACCCGTACGGCTTCCGGATCGGCATCATCAAGCCCTGGCTGGCCAAGTGGTACGCGGATCGCGACTACGCCACCTTGCTGCAGGAGGACATGCGGATCCGGCAGCTGGTCGCCAAGCAGCTGAGCAACGCCAGCGTCAGCCAGGTCGAGATCGAGCGTGGCATCAACCACGTGACGGTCACCGTCCACTCGGCCAAGCCGGGGATCGTGATCGGCAAGGGCGGAGCGAACGTGGAGCTGCTGCGCACCTCGATCGGCAAGCAGACCGACAAGAAGGTCAAGCTCGAGATCAAGGAGATCCTGCAGCCGGAGCTCGACGCGGTCCTGGTGGCGCAAAACGTCGCCTCGCAGCTCGAGCGGCGCATCGCGTTCCGGAAGGCGATCAAGCAGACCATCCAGCGCACCATCAAGGCCGGCGCCAAGGGCGTCCGCATCCAGGTCTCCGGACGCCTGGGGGGCTCCGAGATGAGCCGCACCGAATGGGACCGTGAAGGTCGCATCCCGCTGGGCACGCTGCGCGCCGACATCAGCTACGGCGTGGTCCATGCCCGCACCACCGCGGGCCGGATCGGCGTCAAGGTCTGGATCTATCGCGGCGAGCAGCTCGGTGAGCCGCCCGGCTCGGCACGCACCGAACCGCGCGAGCGCGCCCGCCCGGCACGGTCCGGTCGGAGCACCCGTTCCACCGCGGGCACGCAGGCCGCTCCGGCGGCGCTGGAGGAGTCCGGCGCGGTGGCAGTCGCCGAGCCGGAACCGATCGTCGATGCGGTGACCGAGGCGAGAGTCGCGCCACCGGTGGAGGCCGCGGCCGCTGCAGCGGACACCGCGCCGAAGGCGGATAGGACGGCCCAGGCAGACACGACGGCCGAGGCTGGCGCTGCTGGCACGCCGGAAACGGCGGATGCGGCCGAGCCTGCGGCGGCTGACGCTGCTGCGGAGGCTCCCGCGACCGAGCCGTCCGCGACCGAGGAGAAGGCCTAGCCATGTTGATGCCGAAGCGCGTCAAGCACCGCAAGGTGCAGCGCGGGCGACGAGCCGGGATGGCGAAGGGCGGCACCTCCGTCAGCTTCGGCGACTTCGGCCTGATGGCCGAGGAGGTCTGCTGGCTGACGAGCCGCCAGATCGAGGCCGCCCGGCGGGCGATGACCCATCACATCAAGCGCGGCGGGCGCATCTGGATCCGCGTCTTTCCCGACAAGCCGGTGACCAAGAAGCCGGCCGAGGTGCGGATGGGATCCGGCAAGGGGGCGCCCGACCACTGGGTCGCGGTCGTCAAGCCCGGCCGCGTGATGTTCGAGATGTCCGGCGTGCCAGAGCCGATCGCCCGCGAGGCGATGCGCCTGGCAAGCCACAAGCTGCCGATCTCCACGAAGTTCGTGGTCAAGGAAGGACTCGAACATGGACATCAGTGAGATCCGGCGCCTTTCGGATCCGGACCTTGAGGCCGCACTGGTGGATGCCAAGCAGGAGCTGTGGAAGGTCCGATTCGATCTCGCCACCCGCCAGGAGAAGAACTACAGCAGGCTGCCCGCGACCCGCAAGCGGATCGCTCGCATCCTGACGGTCATGACCGAGCGCCAGCACGCCGCCGAGGCGGCGGCCGCCGACGCCGAGAAGCAGGCAAGTTGACGATGCAGGGAAAGCGACGAAGCAAGACCGGACGCGTGGTGTCCGACAAGATGGACAAGACCGTCGTGGTCAGCGTGGAGCGGCTGCAGCGGCATCCGATCTATAAGCGCGTGGTGCGGCTGTCCAGCAAGTTCAAGGCGCACGACGAGGAGAACTCGGCGCACGTCGGTGATACGGTGCGGATCGAGGAGTCTCGCCCGCTGTCGCGCGAGAAGCGATGGAAGGTGGTCGAGATCGTGGCCCGTGGCTCAAACGAGGAGCTGGTGGGATAGATGATCCGCCAGTACACCCGCCTGCGGGTCGCCGACAACACCGGCGCCAGGACGCTGCAGTGCATCACCATCATCGGCCGCTCCAAGGCGGATTCGGCCGAGGTCGGAGATGTGATCGTGGCCAGCGTCAAGCAGGCGCTGCCCAACTCGGGCGTGAAGAAGGGTGACGTGGTGCGCGCGGTGATCGTGCGCACGGCCAAGGAGTATGGCCGCCCCGATGGCAGCCACATCCGCTTCGACGAGAACGCGGCGGTGCTGATCACGCCCCAGGGCAGCCCGCGCGGTACCCGCATCTTCGGACCGGTCGCGCGAGAGCTCCGCGAGCGCAACTACATGAAGATCGTCTCGCTCGCGCCGGAGGTGCTGTAGCCATGAATGTGAAGAAGGGCGACACCGTGCTGGTGCTCGCCGGCAAGGATCGCGGGAAGCGCGGCACCGTCGAGCGCGTCGAGCGCATCAAGCACGGCATGGGCGTCGTCGTCCCGGGCATCAACATGGCCAAGCGCCACCAGCGCCCACGATCGCGGACGCAGACCGCCGGGATCATCGACATGCCCGTGCCGCTCCACGTGAGCAACGTGCAGGTCGTCTGCCCACGCTGCGACAAGCCGACGCGGGTCAGCCACCAGCTGCTCGAGGACGGGAGCCACGTGCGCGTCTGCAAGCACTGTGGCGAGCAGGTCGAAGGAGCCGGCAAGTGAGCGGCGACGAGCAGGCAAAGCCCACGACTCGCAGCCGGCCGACCACGTCGCGCGCCAAGGGGTCCCCCAAGGCGAAGACGGTGGCTGCTCCGAAGGCCCCCGCCAGGGCCGATGCCGCCACCAATGGCAAGGGCACTGGCTTCCAGCCGCCGGTCTACGCCGGGCTGCGCCAGCGCTACCACGACGAGGTGGTGCCGGCCCTGCAGCGCGACTTCAGCTACGCCAACCCGATGGAGATCCCCCGCCTTGACAAAGTGGTCGTCAACATCGGCCTGGGTGAGGCGATCGCCAACGCCAAGGCGCTGGATGCGGCCGTAGGCGACCTGGCGACCATCACCGGCCAGAAGCCGATCGTGACGCGCGCCAAGCGCTCGATCGCCCAGTTCCGCCTGCGGACCGGCATGCCGATCGGCGCCAAGGTCACCCTGCGGGGGCAGCACATGTACGACTTCCTGGAGCGCACGATGCGGCTGGCCCTGCCGCGCATCCGCGACTTCCGAGGGATCGCCACGCGCTCGTTCGACGGGCGTGGCAATTTCAGCCTGGGGCTGCGCGAGCAGCTCGTCTATCCGGAGATCGACTACGACAAGATCGACCGCCTGCGCGGGCTCGAGATCAGCATCGTGACGACCGCCAAGACCGACGAGGAGGGCCGCAGGCTGCTGCAGCTCCTCGGTATGCCGTTCCAGGCCAGCTAGGAGATATCAAGAGCACGTGGCTAAGAAGTCGAGTATCGCCAGGGCGGCGCGCCCAGCTCGCCACGCGGTCCAGCAGCGCAATCGCTGCTCGATCTGCGGGCGGCCGCGGGGCTACATGCGCCGCTTCGCGATGTGCCGCATCTGTTTCCGGGAGCGCGCCCTCGAGGGTTTGCTTCCCGGAGTGACAAAGTCGAGCTGGTAGCTCGGCATCATCGGCCGCCCACGGGCGGCCCCGTCAGCGGAAGGCGCCTCCCACGCACGGAGCGTGACGCGAACCACCGCCGAGGAGTGCAACGCCGAACATGAACACGTCCGATCCAATCGCCGACATGCTGACCCGGATCCGCAACGCCAGCCTGGCGCGGCACCGGGAGCTGACGCTGCCCTCGTCCCGTGTGAAGCGCGAGATCGCGCGCATCCTGGTCGAGGAGGGCTTCATCGAGTCGTTCGCGACCCAGCCGGGCAGCGTCCAGGAGCTGCTGACGGTGCAGCTCAAGTATGTCGAGGGCCGTACGCCGGTCGTCAGCGGGCTGAAGCGCATCAGCAAGCCCGGCCTGCGGGTGTACGCCCGCAAGACCGAGATCCCTCGCGTTCTCGGCGGCCTGGGCCTGGCCATCCTCTCCACCTCCCACGGGATCATGACCGGGTCGCAGGCCCGGAAGCTGAATCTCGGCGGCGAGGTGCTGTGCTACGTGTGGTGAGGAGGCGCTGATGTCACGCATCGGACGACTTCCGATCTCGCTTCCATCGGGCGTCGAGCTGACGCAGGAGGGCTCGCGCCTGCGGGTCAAGGGTCCGCTGGGCACGCTGGAGCGCGAGATCCATCCGGAGATCAGCATCGAGCGCGCCGATGGCGAGATCCGCGTGGTGCGGCCGAGCGACCAGCCGCGCCATCGAGCGCTGCACGGCCTGACGCGGACGCTGATCAACAACATGGTCACCGGCGTGACCTCCGGCTTCAGCAAGGGCCTCGAGATCAGCGGCGTGGGCTACCGCGCGCAGCTGCAGGGCACGAAACTGGTGCTGGCGCTTGGCTACTCGCACCCGGTCGAGGTCGAGGCGCCGGAGGGCATCGAGTTCAGGGTCGACACGCCCACCCGGCTGGCCGTCTTCGGCGCCGATAAGGAGCTGGTCGGCCAGACCGCCGCCTACATCCGATCGCGCCGCAAGCCGGAGCCTTACAAGGGCAAGGGCATTCGCTACGCCGGCGAGCAGATCCTGCGCAAGGCCGGCAAGGCCGGCAAGGTCGGGGGTGCCGCATGATCAAGAAGCAAAGTCGTGACGCGCTGCGTCGCAAGCGACACGAGCGACTCCGGCTGCGGCTGGAGGGCACCGCCGAGCGTCCGCGCCTGTCGGTCTTCCGCTCGTCGAAGTTCATCTACGCGCAGGTGATCGACGACGCCAGCGGTCGAACCCTGGCCGCGGCCTCGAGCCGCGAGTCGGGCATCACCGATGGCAGCGGCACGGTCGACGCCGCCCGAGCGGTGGGCAAGGCGGTGGCCGAGCGAGCCAAGGCAGCCGGCATCAAGACCGTGGTCCTCGACCGCGGCGGTTACCAGTACCACGGGCGGGTTCGCTCGCTCGCCGAGGGCGCCCGCGAGGGCGGCCTCGACCTGTAGAGCGGAGACCAGCATGGCCAGAATCGATCCAACCAAGCTCAACCTGGAAGAGAAGGTCGTCCAGATCAATCGCGTTGCCAAGGTCGTCAAGGGCGGCCGACGCTTCAGCTTCAGCGCGGTGGTGGTCGTGGGCGACCGCAACGGGGTGGTGGGCGCGGGCCTTGGCAAGTCAAACGAGGTTCCCGAGGCGATCCGCAAGGGCGTGGAGGATGCGAAGAAGCACCTCATTCGCGTCCCGCTGGTGGCCGCCACCATCCCGCACGAGGTGCGGCATGACTACGGAGCCTCGCACGTGATGCTGAAGCCGGCCTCGGCCGGCACCGGCGTGATCGCCGGTGGCTCGGTGCGCTCCGTGGTGGAGGCGGCCGGGATCCGCGACCTGCTGTCCAAGTCGATGGGCAGCAACAACCCCGTCAACGTGGTGCGCGCCACCATCGAGGCGCTGGGCAGCCTGCGCTCCGCCGACGCCATCGCAGCCAATCGGGGCAAGACTGCCGAGCAGCTGCTGGGCACCCGAGGCGCGGAGGAGGCGCGGCGGCCGCACGAGTACGTGGAGCGCCCGGCGCCTGCCTTCCCGTCGGGAGGTCAGCGTGGCCGGTAGCACCCCGGGCCAGTCCGGCCTGCTGCGCGTGACCTGGGTCCGATCGACGATCGGGCACAAGGCCGGCGCGCGGGGCACCATCCGGGCGCTTGGCCTGCATCGGCTCAACCAGACCATCGAGATCGCCGATACGCCGGTGAACCGCGGCATGATCCGCCGCGTTGCGTTCCTGCTGAAGGTGCAGGAACCGGCTGCGACGGGGGAGGGAGGGGGCGAATGAAGCTGCACGATCTGCAACCGCCGTCGGGCTCGCACAAGGCAGCGCGTCGCGTCGGTCGCGGGCACGGCTCCGGCCGCGGCAAGACCGCGGGCCGTGGCACGAAGGGCCAGAAGTCTCGTGCCGGCTCCAGCATCCCGGCCTGGTTCGAGGGCGGCCAGACGCCGCTCCACGTGCGCACGCCGAAGCTGCACGGGTTCAAGAATCGATTCCGCGTCGAGTACGCGGGTCTCAACCTGGCCCGGCTCAGCGATGTGGCCGCCGGCACGCTGGTGACCCCCGACGTTCTGCGCCACGATGGGCTGCTGCGTCGCTCGAAGACCCGGCTGCTGCCGGTCAAGATTCTGGGCGGCGGCGACGCTCCAAAGGGCGTGACCATTCATGCGCATGCCTTCACCCGCTCCGCGCTGGAGAAGCTGCAGGCGGCCGGCAGTACGGCCCAGCGCATCAGCTGGCCCGATGGGCTGCCAATCGACGAGGCCGCTGAGGCCAAGGAGGCCGCTGCGGCCGAGGCCTCCGCTGAGGCGAAGGCCGAGAAGCGCGCTGCCAAGGCGGGCGCCAAGGCAGTCGCCAAGGGCGGGTCCCGCAAGAGCACCCCGGACGAGACGGCCGCTGAGGGGCCGGCCGAGGCGGCCGCCGTTGGCGCGCCCGCCGACGAGGCGACCGCGGACGCATCGGCTCCTGTTACGGGCGATTCAGACGACGCGACCCAAGCCGACGAGGACGATTCGTAGGTGATCGACTCCCTGGTCACCGCGTTCCGCGCGCCGGACATCCGGCGCAAGATCCTCTTCACGCTCGGGATCCTGTTCATCTTCAGGGTCCTGACCAACGTGCCGGTGGCCGGCGTGAACCAGGCCCGTCTGACCGAGCTGTTCGAGTCGAACCAGCTGCTCGGCCTGCTCGACCTCTTCTCCGGCGGCGGACTCGCAACGGCGTCGATCATCGGCATGGGCGTCAACCCGTACATCAACGCCAGCATCATCATGCAGCTGATGCAGGGGGTGATCCCCAGCCTCGGCGAGCTGGCGCGGGAGGGGGAGTACGGGCGGAATCGGATCAACCAGTACACCCGCCTGCTGACCGTGCCGATGGCGTTTGCGCAGGGCTACGGCTTCAGCGTCCTGCTGGCGGCCAACGGCGTGATCCCCCAGAACCCGTTCTTCAGCTTCGAGACGCTGTCGCTCCTGCTCAGCTGGACGGCCGGCACCATCCTGCTCATGTGGCTGGGCGAGCTCATCAGCGAGCGCGGCCTGGGCAATGGCATCAGCTTCATCATCTTCGCCGGCATCGTCGGCCGCATCCCGCACCAGGCAGGCGGCGTGGTCACGGGTCCGGATGGCCTGCTGCGGATCATCCCGTTCATCATCATCGGGATCATCGTCATCGCCGGTGTCGTCTTCATCAACGAGGGCCAGCGGCGGATCCCGGTCCAGTACGCCAGCCGCGTCCGCGGCCGGCGCATGTACCAGGGCCAGACCCAATATCTGCCCCTCAAGGTCACGATG
This sequence comes from Candidatus Limnocylindria bacterium, assembly GCA_035273815.1. Classification (GTDB taxonomy): domain Bacteria; phylum Chloroflexota; class Limnocylindria; order QHBO01; family QHBO01; genus DASSCW01. Next base: position 1,446 of record DATEOS010000032.1, on the reverse strand, counting down.
GCCGGCGTGATCCCGATCATCTTCGCGATCAGCATCTTGCTGTTCCCGGCGCAGATCGCGCAGTACTTCACCGCCAGCGAGATCCCGTGGGTCAAGTCGACGGCCGACTGGATCGTGCAGAACCTCAGCTCGAACAACGTCTGGGTCTACGGGATCCTGTACTTCATCCTGGTCGTCTTCTTCACCTACTTCTACACCGCCTTCCAGTTCAGGCCCGATCAGACCGCGGACTACTTACGCAAGAACGGCGGCTTCATCCCAGGCATCCGGCCCGGTAAGCCGACCGAGGAGTTCCTGGCCCGCGTCACGAACCGCATCACGCTGGGCGGCGCGCTGTTCCTCGCCTCGCTGGCCGTGCTGCCGCTGATCGTGTCCGCGGCCATTCCCGGGACCCAGGCGCTGCAGCTGGGCGGCACCAGCATCCTGATCGTGGTCAGCGTGGTCGTGGAAACCATGAAGCAGCTCGAGGCGCAGATGCTGATGCGCCACTACGAGGGGTTCATCCGATGAGCGAGCCGGCTGCATCACCCGCCGGCCCCCGACCGCGCCGCATCCTGCTGTTGATCGGCGCGGTGGCCTCCGGCAAGGGCACGCAGGCCGAGGCGCTGAGCGCGCACCTGGAGGTCCCTCACCTGGCCTCCGGCGACCTGTTCCGTGCGGCTCTGCGGGATGGCACGCCGGTGGGCGAGCGTGCCAAAACCTACATGGACCATGGCGAGCTGGTCCCCGACGACATCACCATCGACATGTTCATGGAGGAGCTTGGCAAGCCTCAGGCTTCGCGCGGCGCGATCCTGGATGGGTTCCCGCGCACCGTCGCGCAGGCCGAAGCGCTCGACCAGACGCTGGCCGGCCGCGGCGAAAAGATCAATGGCGCCATCTACATCGAGGTACCCGGCGAGGAGCTGGTGACGCGCGTTGCCGGTCGCTCGGTGTGCCCCACCGACGGGACCGTCTACCACGACGTCTCCGATCCGCCGAGCATCCCCGGTATCTGCGACCGCGACGGCACGCCGCTGGTCAAGCGCGACGACGACCGGCCGGAGGTCGTGCGCGAGCGGCTGGCCAACCAGGTCCCGCCGATGCTGGAGGTGGTGGAGCATTACGAGGACGCGGGCGTGCTGCACCGCATCAACGGCCTGCAGTCGATCGATGCGGTGACGAGCGAGATCAAGGCGGCGCTGGGTTGACGGGCATGCCTTCGCGGACCGCCATGATCACCATCAAGCGCCCCGAGGAGGTGGCGCGGATGCGCCATGCCGGCCTGATCCTGGTGGACGTGCTCGACGCCCTGCAGGCCGCGCTGGTCGCGGGCGTGAGCACTGCCGAGCTGGACGCCATCGCCGACGACATCATCGCGCGCGCCGGCGCCGTTCCCTCGTTCAAGGGCTACGGTTCCAATCCCCCCTTCCCGGCCAGCATCTGCGCCTCCATCAACGACGAGGT
>DATEOS010000031.1:0-7866 GCA_035273815.1 Candidatus Limnocylindria bacterium | reverse complement strand
CGGCCTCGTGCTCGGAGGAGGTCACCGCCAGCAGCTTGTCGCCGTTGACGAGGCGCGTCTCTGGGCGGGCGGGGAGCGCGCGCTCGCCGCGCACCAGCACCACCACGTAGCTGTCCTCCGGCAGGTCGAGGTCACGGAGCGCGCTGCCGATCACCGGGGAGCTGGCGTCCAGCTGCGCCTCCACGATCTGCAGCTCGCCGCGGTCCAGCTCGGCCAGGTGGAGCAGGTCGTGGACCGGGATCTCGTGCTCGATCACGCCAAGGATGGTGCGGGTCGGGCTGACCGTCTCGTCGATCGCCAGCTGCCGGAAGAGCGGCTCGTTCTTCGGGTTGTTGACCCGGGCGATGGCGCGCGGCACGTTGAACTTCATCTTGGCCACCTGGCAGGCGACCAGGTTGTCCTCGTCGTCCCCGGTGACCGCCGCCACCACGTCGGCGCGCTCCATCCCGGCTTCCTTCTGGTAGCGGCCCTCGCAGCCGTCGTTGGGGACCACGATGCTGCCCAGCTCGTCCGCGATCTGCCGCGCGCGCGCCGGTTCCTTCTCGATCATGACCACTTCGTGGCCCGCCGCCAGCAGCTCCTTGGTCAGGTAGTAGCCCACGTTGCCGCCCCCGATCACCACCACGTACATGGCTACTCCGCCTCCCCGGCGTCCACGGTCTCGGCCACGGCCTCCTCGGTCTCCTCCGCGGCCTCCTCGGTCTCCTCCGCGGCTTCTTCTGCCTCCTCCGCTGCCTTGGTGCCTGCCACCGGGGCGCCACGCAGGGGTTCGGCCGTGGGCGGCTGCACGTGCCCGTTGGTCGACTCGGCGCCCTCGACCGCGGCCTGGGTCAGAGCACTGGCCAGGATCACCGTGCGGCAGATGGTCTCCAGACCCAGTGACCGATATGCCTCGGCGCGCACCGGATCGTTGATCTTGGCGATCACGCGCGGGATGCCAAATACGTGCTTGCCGAGCTGGGCGGCCATGGCGTTGCGGTTGTCGCCCTCGGTCAGCGCCATCAGCAGGTCGCACATCTCGGCGCCGGCCCCGCGCTGGATGTCCTCGTCGCCCCCGCTGCCGCGCACCGTGACGCCGCCGAAGGTCGACGGCAGGCGGTTGAAGGCCCGCTGGTCGACATCGACCACGGTCACGTGCTCGCCTCGCTGGTCGAGCTCCGCCGCGGTCTGGGCTCCCACCCGGCCGCAGCCGACGATGATGATCCTCATGGCGTGTGTGCCAGGTCCTCCGTCTCAGCGCGCAGGCACCAGACCGGCGCGGTGGAATTGCGCATGACGTACGGGACGGTGCGTCCGGCGTCCCAGCCACCGCCGAAGCGCTTCTTATAGCGTAGCCCCATCACGATCAGGTCGGCGTTCTGCTCGACCGCATCGTCCACGATGGCCGCGCCGGCGGCCCGCGCCTGCGCAATGCCGGTGCGCACCATGACCTCCCGTTCCACCAGGAACGCCTCGGCCCGCTCGATCATCTCGTCGGCGAATGCCAGCGCCTTCGGGTCCTCCGCGTCGAGCTGCCGCTCGAACGGGACCTCGATGACGTGGAGCAGCGCCGCCTGACCACCGGTCCCGCCGAGCAGCAGCGCGGTCAGGCGCAGAGGCGCCTCGTCTGCCTCGGTGCCTGCCAGCGGGACCAGGATGCGCTCGAAAGTCAGGAGCGGCGCGCGCTTCTCTCCGCGGCGTCCGAAGATCATGTGCTCGCTATCCTACGGCGCCGATTCGGGGACCGGAACCGTCGCGTCGCCCCCGACGATGAACTCGTCGCTGATCGTGTCGTCTGCGCGCACCGCCAGATCGCCGACCGGCAGCGCATTGCGGTTGACCACGCCGCAGTCGCCGGGGTAGGTGACCACCTCCTCTACCGAGCCCCGCGGCCGCGTCTCGCGCGCCAGGATCCGCAGCTCCCCGTCCATCAGCGACGCCGTCTGCAGGTCCAGCCCCCAACCGGTGGTCGGCCGCTCGCCGAGGTAGACACAGACCAGCGCATCGGCATTGAAGTCCAGTTCGTCCGGCACCGATGCCACCAGCGCGGCGGCCTCGTCCGCGTCGAAGGCCATGGCAATGGCGGCCTGCTCGCGCTCGACCGGCGCGACCTGGACGCTGCGCAGCGTCAGCCCGGGGGCCGATGACGCGCCGATTGACGAGAAGACGGTGGACTGGGTGGTCCCGCAGGCTGCCAGGCCGAATCCCGCCAGCAGCAGACCCACGGCGACGCGAGGGTTCCTCAATGCCCGTACCGCAGGCGTTCCACCAGCCGCGCCGGGAGGTCGACGTCGCGCATCAGGCGCTGGGTGCGGTCGATGTCGTAGCTCACCCGACGGAACTCGGCTGTGCCGGCCTGGGTGTCGATCACCACGTACGACGACGCCGGATCGCCGTCGCGCGGCTGGCCGACGCTGCCCGGGTTGAGGAGCAGGCGTCCCTCCGCGATGGTGACGGGCGCGCCGGGCGTGGCGGAGACGACCTCCATCGACTCCTCTTGGGCGCGGAACACGATCGGAACGTGGGTATGACCGTGCAGGCAGACGCGCGTGTCGAACGAGGCCAGGTTGGCGGCCGCCACGTCCGGCCCGGAGATGTACTCCCAGGTCGGGTCACGTGGCGAGCCGTGGACAGCGGTCAGGTCACCGTCGCGGCGCACCTCGGGCAGGGTGCCCAGGTAGGCGCGCGCGTTGTCGTCGATCACCTCGCCTGTCCAGGCGATGGCGCGGGCGGCATCGGGGTTGAACCACGAGACATCCACCTGGCCGATGGCAGCACCATCGTGATTGCCCATCACGCTGCGCGCTCCCATCTCCTGCAGCGCGGCGATCACCTCGTTCGGCTGTGGCCCGTAGCCCACGATGTCGCCCAGAACCCAGACCTCGTCCACCTGCGGCATGTCGCCGCGCACCGCCTCGAGGGCGGCGAGATTGGCATGGATGTCCGACAGGACCGCGAGCCGCATGGGCTCCCGATGTTACCCGGCTATCCGAGGGGCCGGCGGCTGGGCTCTCCCGGCCGCCGAGGGTAGCGGGGCGGCGTGGGTCGCTCCTTGCGCACCACCACGAACGTGTGGCCGCCCAGCGCGGCGGGACCGGCGGGCCGCAGATCCGCCGGGCCACCGCCGAGCTCGCCGATCGCCGCGCTCCCACGCTCCAGTTCCGTGTCGCCGGCGGCCAGCGGTCCCTTCCACGCAACCAGGATCCCGCCCACCGCGAGCAGCGGCAGCGCCAGCTCGGCCAGGACCGGCAGTGCGGCGCAGGCGCGGGCGGCGACGAGGTCGTACCGCTCGCGGTGGTCGTCGGCACGGCCCAGCAGCTCGGCGCGTTCCGTCACGATCGTGACGTTCGCCAGGCCGAGCTCGCCAACCATCGACCCCAGCACCTCTGCCTTCTTGCGCACCGAATCGACCAGCAGCCAGCGGACCGCGGGTCTGGCCAGCGCCAGCGGGATGCCCGGCACGCCCCCGCCCGAGCCCAGGTCGAGCGCCGTGGACGGCGCGGCGGCGTCCAGCAGCGGCAGGGCAGCCAGCGCATCGAGCAGATGCAGGCGGGCGACCTCGCCGGGATCGGTAACCCGGGTCAGGTTCAGCCGCCGGTTGGCTTCCAGCAGGAGGCCGGCGTAGGCGACAGCCCGCTCCACGTAGCCGTCCGGCAGGAGCGCGGCCAGTTCGGGCTGATCGGTCAGCAGCTTGATCAGCGCGCGACCGACATCACGCGCCTCGGCCTCGGATCCATCGGTCTCGGCCAAAAGGAAATGCTCCTCCGGTGGCGTTTCGGTCTTCCCGGGTGTGGAGCGGTTTGGATGGCCGGCTTTCGCATCGGCCCCGCGCCAGCCCGGTTACCGTACTCGGCCGCCGGGGAAGCAGGACGGCCACCATACCAGCGTCAAACGGTGGACAACAAGGCACGTAATCCACCATTCCGCGCGATCTTCCACAGAATGTGGATAAGTCGGCCCGATATACTCAGGGCCGATGGCGCCCGAACCTCAGCGGACCGGTACGATCGAGGGACAGTGGCGGCGACGCTGAGCAGCGGCTCGCCACCGCGCTTCGCCCACCAGAGCGAGGCCGAGCTGGCAAGGATCCTCGATTTCTATCAGGTCCAATGGCGCTACGAACCCGACACCTTCCCGCTCTCCTGGAACGCCGCCGGCGCGGTCGTCGAGTCCTTTTCGCCGGATTTCTATTTGCCGGAGGTCGACCTCTACCTGGAGCTGACGACGCTCAGGCAGTCGCTGGTGCGTCGCAAGAACCGCAAGCTCCGGTGGCTCCGCCAGCTGTACCCCGAGATCAGGGTGAAGCTGTTCTACGCTCGTGACTTCAAGGCGCTGATGGTGAAGTACGGCCGCCTGGACTTCCTTGCCGATGTCACCGCCATGAACGGCAACGGCCCGCTGAACGAGCCCTACGGCGGAGAGGATTGAGTCCGACTGATGGAAACGAGCGCCACCGTCCTGCGCAGCGCCATGGATGACGACGTCGAGGAGATCCTCCTCACCCATGAGCAGATCCAGTCGCGGGTCGCGGAGCTGGGCGCCCAGCTGGCGGCGGACTACGCCGAGCGCGAGCCGGTGCTGGTCAGCGTGCTGAAGGGCTCGATCATCTTCCTGGCCGACCTGGTGCGCGCCATGCCGGTGCAGGTCTCGATCGACCTCATGGAGCTCTCCAGCTACGGAGCCTCCACCCAGTCGAGTGGCCAGGTCCGCATCCTGAAGGACCTGTCCGGACCAATCCGCGGGCGCGACGTGATCGTGGTCGAGGACATCATCGACACCGGGCTGACGCTGAACTACCTGCTCAAGTACCTGAACGACCGCGGCCCGTCATCGGTGCGCATCTGCTGCCTGCTCGACAAGCCGGCACGGCGCCTCGCCGAGATCGACATCGGCTATCGCGGCTTCACCATCCCGGACCGCTTCGTCATCGGCTACGGCCTGGACTACGACGAGCGCTACCGTAACCTGCCCTACATCGGCGTCCTGCGGCCATCGGTATACGGCGCATCGCCGCCTGAGCGCTGACCCACCGTGGCCGACGGGGCGCCGCGTCGCTTCCGGCTGCCGATCCTGCTTGGCAGCCTGCTGATGATCGCCGCCGGCTTCCTGCCGTGGTGGCGAGCGGGCGGTGAGGTGGTGGATGGCATCCCGGTGCCGGCTGCCTCCGGGATCGGGCTGGAGGGACCGGGCCTGATCATCTTCGGCACCGCCATCGCCGCGCTGGTGCTGCTCGACGTCGGCTACATCCGGGGCCGCTGGGGATTCGTGCTGGATGCGCCGTGGGCCTACCTGGTGCTGGGGCTGGCCGCGGCGGCGGCGCTGGGCTTCCGCATCTGGGAGCTGTGGTCACTGGGCTACCTGCCGCTGCCGCAGCGTTCGCCGGGGATCGCGGCCGCCGTGGTCGGAGTGGCGCTGGTTCTGTACGGCGCCGGGATCGGCTTCGGGCAGCGTCGCAGCGCCTAGCCGCGCTAGGGAGCGGGCAGGATGATAGGGCTCAGGATGACCCAGCCCACGATCACCGCCAGCAGCAGCCCGGCCAGGATCAGCATCGGACGCAGGTCGGGCCGGTAGTCGGACGGCGGGCGCTGGGGAGGACGGGGCGGCCGGTCGGGAGCCGGCGGATCGGGCTCGGCGGGCATCGGTGCGGGGGTCAGATCTCGCCCAGGTAGGCCTGTCGCACCTGCTCGTTGGCGGCCAGGTTGGCGGCGGTGTCGGCCAGGATGATCTTTCCCGTCTGCAGGACGTAACCGCGGTGTGCCACGTTCAGCGCCATCAGCGCGTTCTGCTCAACCAGCAGCACGGTGGTGCCCTGGGCGTTGATCTCGCCGATGATGGTGAAGATCTGCTCGGTCAGGATGGGCGAGAGGCCCATCGAAGGCTCGTCCAGCAGGATGACCGATGGGTGGGCCATCAGCGCCCGGCCGATGGCGAGCATCTGCTGCTCTCCCCCGGACAGGGTCCCGGCCTTCTGGCTGCGCCGCTCACGCAGGCGCGGGAACAGGTCGAAGACGCGCGCGACATCGTCGGCAATCGGCTCGCCCCGGCGGATGAAGGCCCCCAGCTCCAGGTTCTCGTGCACGCTCATGCGGGTGAACACGTGCCGGCCCTCGGGGGAGTGCGCGATGCCGAGCTTGACCACCTCGTGGCCAGCCATCGCGGTGATGTCTCGCCCATTGAGCATGACGCTGCCCTGCCGGGCGCGCTGGATGCCACTGATCGTGCGGAGGGTAGTCGACTTGCCGGCCCCGTTGGAGCCGATCAGCGACACGATCTCGCCCTTGCCGACCTCCATGCTCACGCCCTTCAGGGCGTGGATGTTGCCGTAGTAGGTGTGCACGTCGTCCAGCGCCAGGACCGCGTCCGCGGCGGCGCCATTGCCGTTCGCGGCCGGCACGGTTGGCGGGGTGAGGTCGGTCGTATCGGTCATGAGCTCACCGCCTGCTTGCCCAGGTAGGCCTCGATGACGCGTGGATTGGCGCGGATCTCCTCGGGGAGCCCTTCGGCGATCTTCTCGCCGTAGTCGAGGACGGTGATGTGCTCGCTGACGCCCATCACGACCTTCATGTCGTGCTCGATGAGCAGGATGGTGAGCTGCAGGTCGGTGCGCAGCCGCGCGATCAGGTCGGTCATCAGGCGCGTCTCGCCCGGGTTCATGCCGGCGGTCGGCTCGTCGAGCAGCAGCAGCTTCGGCTCGTTCGCCAGCGCGCGGGCCAGCTCCAGCCGCCGCTGGTCGCCGTACGGGAGGTTCTTGGCCAGCTCCTGCTCGTAGCGACGCCGCAGGCCGACGATGGAGAGCAGCTCACGAGCGCGGGCGCGGGCCGTCTCCTCTTCGACCTTGACCCGGTTCAGGCCCAGGATCGCCTGAAACCACTGAGCGTGCATGCGCACGTGGCGCCCGACGAGCACGTTGTCCAGGACGGTCATGTTCTGGAAGAGGCGGATGTTCTGATAGGTGCGGGCGATGCCCAGCTCGGCCACCGCGTGCGGGGGCAGGCCAACGATGCTGCTGCCCTCGAACTCGATGGTGCCTTCGGACGGCGCGTAGACACCGGTGAGCTGGTTGAAGAAGGTCGTCTTGCCGGCGCCATTCGGCCCAATGATCGACACGATCCCATGGCGCGGGATCTGATAGTCGATGCCGCGGTTGGCGGTCAGGCCGCCGAAGCGCTTGGTCAGCCCGCCCACCACCATGATCGGCTCGTCGCTGGCGGTCCTTGGCGGCGGGGGCGTGGCCGCCCTGGGGGCCTCCGGCGCGGCGGGCAGGTCCTCCACGGACGACGTGGGGACTGATGGCTGCTCGTTCACGCGATCACCGGACGCGACACGTCCTCACCGACCTCGGTGTCGTACTGCTCATCCTCGTCCTCGGCCTCGTGCAGCTCACGGCGGCGTCCGATGTTCGGGATCAGGCCCTCCGGCCGCAGCAGCATCATCCCCACCAGCACTGCCCCGTACACCAGCAGGCGGTACTCGGCGAACTCGCGCAACAGCTCTGGCAGGCCGATCAGCACGAGCGCACCGACGATCACGCCGGGGATGCTGCCCATACCGCCCAGGATGATGATGGCCAGCACGGTGATGGACACGTTGAGGTTGAAGCTGCCGGGGAAGACGGAGCCCAGCTGCACGGCAAACAGCGCGCCGGACAGGCAGCCCAGGCCGGCACCCATGGCAAATGCCAGCAGCTTGTAGTTCACGATGCTCACGCCGGTGATCTCGGCGACCTCCTCGTCCTCGCGCATGGCGGCCCAGGCGCGCCCCACCCGCGATCCGGCGAGGCGCCAGGCGACGAAGGCGGCGAATACGCAGAACAGGAGGATGACGTAGAAGATGACCATGGGGCCGCGCCACACGAGATCCAGCGGGCCGAGCGCAAGCTCCACCCGG
>DATEOS010000030.1:0-2975 GCA_035273815.1 Candidatus Limnocylindria bacterium | reverse complement strand
TCGGGCGGCTTAATGCCAAATTTTGCGGCCAGCACGTTCTGGACGTGCGGGCTTTGCACCGTCTTGTCCCAGTCGAGCAACTGGTGCGGCTCCACGTCGAGGTTGACCTCATACATTTTACCGGGACGCCCCAGCATCTTTGCGGCATCATCATAATACGGATCGCCCGGCTTGTAGACGCGCCCGGTAGCTGGGTCAGTGATCCCAACGCCGTGCGCCCTTGAGAGCGTGTCCCGATAGCTCCTCGCTACCCCCTCATTGCCGGCGAAATACAGCCCATGCCCGTATGCCTGCGCGCCCTCGCCCGTGCCGATCTTGCTCATGTCGAAGCGGTCGAAGCTGTGCGGGCTGCCGTGGTAAGCCTTGATGGCCCCCACCGCGCCGCCGGCCGTCCCAATCCCGCCATCGGACACTGCCCCCGCCGTCTGCCAGGCGGATTCGGCAATCCCCGCAAGCTGGCCGCGCGTGACCGGCAGGCCCCGGCCCACCACCGGATCAAACGGCTGCCCGTTGGCGTCGACGGCCTGCGCCTGCGGGGCTGTGCTGCTGGTGCCGATCGCGGCCCCGCCATACGGGTCAGGCCCCAGCAGCGGGTTCAGCGCCGCCGGGCTCCGCAGGCGCTCCAGCACCGCCGCGTCCTCGGGCGGCAGCCACGACGGCGCCTCGGGGGGCATCAGCGGATTCCGCGCCATGTAGCCGCTCACGGCGCCGGCCCTTGCGGCTGCTGGGCCTGCTGCATCATCGCCTGGACGTTGGCCACGCGCTCGACCGCCGAGTGCCGCAGGTCGTTCGCCCGCGCCTCGTCCACCGTCGCCTTGGCGTGCCGGCCGCGGATGTCCGCCACGTCCAGCGCCGCCTGCACCTCGGGCGGCACCACGGTGCCCTGCGCGGATGGCGCGTCGGGCGGCGCCATCATCGTGTTGTAGCCCTCGTGCATCTGCTGGATGTGGTGGACGGACGCATGCCGGCGCTCGGCCGCCAGCGCGAAGTCCGCCTCGGCCTTGGACTTCTTGACGTCCAGATCCGCCTGCTGCTGCGCCATGATGATCGGCTTGATCTCCTGCTCCTTCTGCTGCTGCTCCGCCGCGTGCGCCTTCATGCGCTCCAGCAGCTTGTCCTTGTCATGCAGGCTGGACGCCGCAATCAGCACGTCGGCGGGGATGAGCCCCGGCTGGGTGGACGCCAGTTGCAGCAACACCTGGAACTGCTCGTTCTGGAGGCTCGGCACGTCCAGCCCGGCGCCGATCGTTACGTCGATGTCCATATCCGTGATGTCGTTCTCAACCCGAACCACCATTTGCAGGCGCGGATCGCCCGGCATGATCTGGAGTTGCTGCATGGCCATGGCGCGCTGCTGGTCGGGCATCTGCGCCAGCTCGTCCTGGAGCGTGACCGGCTGGTTGATGCCGACGTATTTGGTGGTGCCGAGATCGTCAGTGACCCTGACCCACTTGCCGCCGGTCCAGTATTGCCGCGCGGCCATCCAGACGATCTCGTAGACCTCCTGCATCCATTCGCGCAGCCCGTCGGCGATCGGCTCGTTCTGTGCCGCCCCGCCCGCCTGCTGCGCCAGGATCGCCCGGCCGGACAACTCCCGGTTGTCGGTGCCGGACATGCTCGCGTTCGGCCCCGTCGCCTGCATCTCGCTCGTGGCGTGCTGCAACAGGTGCATCTGGCCGGTCGCCATCTCGCCGCCGTGGTGGATTTCAAAGCGCATGCCCGGCATGACCTCGATCGCCCCGTCGGGCTTGGCCACCTCGCGCCGGGCCTTGTCGATGTCCTGCACCGCGCCCTTCTCGGTGATCACCTGGGCGACGCTCAACAGGTGCAGGGCTTTCGACCGCCGCTTGTTGATTTCGTCCTGCAACGAGATCATGTCGCGGACCATACCGTAACGGTTGTTCTCCCGGTCGACATGCGCCGAGTGCATCACCAGCCCGCAGGCCGACTTTCCCTTGTGGTTCAGGAACGGGCTGCGGATCGGCGAAGCCAGGAACCCCGAGCGCGTGTATGTGGCGCTCCACCACGTGCCGCCCTCATCCCAGTGGCATTGCACGACGCGGACGCGGGAGCGGGTGCTGTCGCACCAGGTGACCTGATCCGGCCGGTCGTCATAGCTGCCGTCGCGGGTAGCGAATGAGTCGGTGATCACGTCCGCCGCGTCGGGCCACATTTCGTGCGCCTGGTCGCGGTCGAGCCAGATGACGAGGCCCTTGTAGCGGGCGTCGCCGAAGTCGGGCAGGCGGGAATGCGGATCCCACCACAGCCGGTCCCACGGCACGGCGGTGATGGTGACCTCCGCGCCGCCGTTGCCGTCGTCCTCAAGGCCGACCTCGGCGCCGCCGGCCCCCTCAACCAGCATGTTCTCGTAGACGGCCGAGCGCACCGCGTTGAGCTTGTTCTGATCGGCGATATACCGCAGCACCTGGGTCGCCGCGTAGGCCTTGTCCTCGTCGGCGGGGTTGCGGGCGTAGGCTTTGGGGTCGGTGCGCGACTTGCGCTCGATGCCGCACATCAGCTCGACCTTGCGGGAGCAATAGTTGATCGTGATCGGCGGCTGGTGGCGATCGTTCAGGGCCTTGAGTTCCGCCTGTGTCCACTGGATGCCGGTGACGTAGTCGCGGTCGCGGTTGCTGCGGTCGCGGGCGTCGGTGCCGGTGTTTTCGCTCTCCTCGAACCAGCGCACCAGGCGGGTGTGGGCCTCATCGAGGTCGCGGGTGTAGCCGGGGCTTGCGGGGCCGCCCTTGGGTGCGGTGGCCTCGGCGACCTTGGGGTCCGTGGCCGGGTCGGCGTAGAGGGTGGTGGCGCTCATGGCACGTCGTCCTCCGGGAATGGCACTACGGGCCTGCTGAAGCGGCGCGCTGCGTCCATGGCGTCGTCCAGCAGGGAGCGGAGCCATTCGCGCTCCACGGTCATGCCGTGGCGCTTGGCGGCCTCCATGCCGGCGTCGGTCCATCGGTCCACGTCGGCGCCGA
>DATEOS010000029.1:0-5631 GCA_035273815.1 Candidatus Limnocylindria bacterium | reverse complement strand
GGCCGACAGCTCGGCCGGGTCGCCGAAGGCGTAGCAGCGGTGCTCCTGGCTGACGCTCTCCTGGTATTCGGTGCGATGTGCGGCCATCCCCAGGAAGGGGCAGATCGTATCCGGGCGCTTCGCCAGCTCGGCGAACAGGGCGCCGCGTTCCGCCTCGCGCGCGGCCTCCTCCTCCTGTTTTCGCTTCCGTCGTCCGAACACGGATCCTCGTCGTCTTCATCAGCTCACGGACGCGTGCCGCCCGTCAAAACGCGATTGAGTCTAGCGCGCAGCGAACCCGGTCGAGGGTGGCCCCATGGGGGTACGAACGCGCCATTGAGCCTATTGATCCGATGGCCATAGGCTGGACGCCGGCACGGCTGCAACCGGCGGCCGGGGGCCGGGAACGGGAGCCGCGACGTGGCCATCGAAGAGATCGACAGCAGTCAGCGCACGCCGATCCCCCGCCAGGGGCGCATCAGGCGCTGCAGCGTGCGTCACGTCTCGATCGTGCCGGGTGACAAGCTTCCCACCGTCCAGGTCGACTGCCTGCTGGGAGGCCGTGACTACCCTCTGCCACTGGGCACCATGGATGAGGCCCGGCCCATCTGCAACGCGTGCACCGCCACCACGGTCTGGCGCGCCGACGAGGATTAGCTGAATCCGCGCCTCACGTGACCCGTCCCTGGAGGCGGCCTGTAAGCCGAGTTCTGTGCCCGGACCGACTTGCATCGGCCCGGCGACGGCCATCCATCTGAGCGACCTACCCGAGGGCTGAGCGAGCAGCCTCGACGCCCTCCTATTCGGTCTTGCTCCGGCTCGAGCTTGCCGCGTTTCACTCCCGCCGAAGCGGGCATCGTCACTGTGGCGCTGGTCCTCGCCTCACGGCGGACGGGCGTTACCCGCGAGCCTGCTCTGTGGAGCTCGGACTTTCCTCGGACGCGGCCTTTCGACCGATGCGCCCGCGGCCGTCCAGCCGCCTCCAGGGACCGGAATTCTATCGGTTCAGGTGCCGGGCTGGTCGATCGCCACGTTCGAGAGCCGATCGGCCTCCTTGTTCAGCTCACGCGGCACGTGGCCGACCGTGTAGCCGTCGAAGCCGGCCAGCAGCTCCATGACCTGGGCATGGATCGGCTTGAGGTCCGGGTGCTTCACGCGGTACATCCCCGAGATCTGGCGCGCGACCAGCTGCGAGTCCATGCGTAGATCGACGCGCGACGCGCCGAGCAGCTTGGCCTCCTCGAGCGCCAGGGCCACGGCAGTCCACTCGGCGTAATTGTTGGTGCGCCTGCCCAGGTAGACGGCCAGCTCGGATACCAGCGAGCCGTCCGCCGCATCACGCAACGCGGCGCCCGCACCGGCAGGGCCGGGGTTGCCGCGCGCCGCCCCATCGGTGTAGATCAGGAGGCGCAGGCCCTCAGCCGTCGCCGTCTCCCGCCCCTTCGCCCACCTTCGCCGGGCCAGTGCGCGGGGCCGGCTGCCTCGTGGACGATCGCCGGCCGGTGCCCGCGATCGCGCGCCAGGCCGCCTGCAGTGGGTCGTAGCTGGCGTCGACCACGCGCTCCTTCAGCGGGATGATGGCGTTGTCCGTGATCTTGATGTGCTCCGGGCAGACCTCGGTGCAGCACTTGGTGATGTTGCAGTAGCCGATGTTGCCCTCGTCCTTGAGGTAGCGCCGGCGATCGGCCCTGTCCATGGGGTGCAGCTCCAGCCCGGCGACCCGCACCATGTAGCGCGGACCCAGGAAGGGGTTCTTCGTCTCGTGGTTGCGCAGCACGTGGCAGACGTCCTGGCACAGGAAGCACTCGATGCACTTGCGGAACTCCTGTACCCGCTCGATGTCCTGCTGCTGCCAGCGCCACGTCTCCTGTGGCACGTCGGCCGGTGGGGTGAAGGGCTGGATGCGGCTGTTCACCTCGTAGTTCCATGAGACATCGGTCACCAGGTCCTTGATCAGCGGGAAGGTCCGCATCGGCTCCACCTTGATCGGCTGGTCCGAGGGCAGGTCGGTGATCCGCGTCTTGCAGGTGAGCGACGGCATGCCGTTGACCTCGGCACTGCATGAGCCGCACTTGGCCGCCTTGCAGTTCCAGCGCACCGCCAGGTCGGGCGCCTCGTTGGCCTGAATCCAGTGCAGGGCGTCCAGCACCACCATTCCCTCCTCGACGGGCACCGAGAACTCCACGAAGGCGCCCTCCTCGTCGGGACCGCCACGGAACACGTCGAAATGCCGGAAGGCCAGGGTGCGGGCGAAGGGCATGCGTCGGCTCCTCAGGTCGTGATCAGGCTGCGCAGATCATCGGGCATCTCGGGGATGGGGCGGGCCTCGACCCGCATCTCCTCGCCCTCCTGCGAGACCGCGTTATTGCGCTTGCCCCACTCCGCGTCCAGGCCGGGATGGTCCAGCCGCGCGTGCGCGCCCCGGCTCTCGGTCCGCTGCAGGGCGCTGCGTGCCACCGCCTCCGAGCAGACCAGCATGTTGCGCAGCTCGAACACCAGGTTCCAGCCGGGGTTGTAGGCCGGCGTGCCGACGGTGCGCACCTTCGCCCATCGCTTGCGCAGGGTACCGATGTGCCCGATCGCCTCCTCCAGGTCGGAGGAGGTGCGGAAAATCCCGACCAGCTTCTGCATCATCGCCTGCAGGTCGTGATGGAGCCGATACGGATCCTCGCCGCCGCTGCGATCGAACGGCGCCTGGAGCTCCCCCTTCGCCTTCCGGACCTGACGCCCGTCCAGCTTCGGGACGGCGCCCTGCTCCGTCGCGAACGCCGCTGCCGCCGCGCCGGCCCGGCGGCCGAAGACGAGCAGGTCTGACAACGAGTTGCCACCCAGCCGGTTGGCGCCGTGCATGCCGCCCGCCACCTCCCCCGCCGCGTACAGGCCGGGCACGCTGCTGGCCGCAGTCTCCGGGTCGACGCGCACGCCTCCCATCACGTAGTGGCAGGTGGGGCCGACCTCCATGGGTCCGGCGGTGATGTCGACGTCGGCCAGCTCCTTGAACTGCTCGTACATGGACGGCAGCTTGCGCCGCACGTGGTCCGGCTCCAGGTAGCTGATGTCCAGGAACACGCCACCGTGGCCGGAGCCACGGCCCTCGCGGACCTCGGTGTAGATGGCGCGCGCCACGTTGTCGCGGGTCGACAGCTCGGGCGGCATGCGCGCATCGGTGGTGCGCCCCGCGCTCAGGGCCTCGACCCAGCGGCTGGCCTCTTCATCGGTCTCGGCGTACTCGTGCCGGCGTTCATCCGGCAGGTAGCGCCACATGAAGCGCTCCGCCTCCTTGTTGCGCAGGATCCCGCCCTCGCCACGCACCGCCTCGGTGACCAGCAGGCCGCGGACGCCGGGCGGCCAGACCATGCCGGTCGGGTGGAACTGCACGAACTCCATGTCTATCAGCTCCGCCCCGGCCCGATAGGCCAGGGCGTGCCCGTCGCCGGAATACTCCCAGGAGTTGGATGTGATCTGCCAGATGCGCCCGATGCCGCCGGTCGCCAGCACCACCGCCTTCGCGGCGAAGGCCACGGGGTCCCCGGTCTGGCGCCAGTAACCGAAGGCGCCGGTGACCCGGCCGTCGCCCACCATCAGCTGGGTGGTGGTGCATTCCATGTAGACCGTCACGCCGGATTGCACGGTGCGGTCCTGCAGCGTGCGGATCATCTCCAGCCCGGTGCGGTCGCCGACGTGGGCCAGCCGTGGATGCGAGTGGCCGCCGAAGGGGCGCTGCAGGATGCGGCCGTCGCGGGTCCGGTCGAACACGGCTCCCCAGTACTCCAGCTCACGGACGCGGTCCGGCGCCTCCTGGGCGTGGAGCTGCGCCATGCGCCAGTGGTTGAGCATCTTGCCGCCGACCATGGTGTCCCGGAAGTGCGTCTGCCACGAGTCGCGCTCGGCCACGTTGGCCAGCGCCGCCGCCACGCCGCCCTCCGCCATGACGGTGTGCGCCTTGCCCAGCAGTGACTTGCAGATCAGCCCCACCGACGCTCCGGCCTCCGCCGCCTCGATCGCCGCCCGCAGGCCGGCGCCACCCGCCCCGATCACCAGGACGTCGTGGGAGTACTCCTCGTGGGTGGGCGCCGGGCTCACAGGTAGATCGCCGGGTCCACGATCCAGCCGGCCGCGATGGCGCGCACGTACAGGTCGGCAAGCGCCACCGACACCAGGCTGACCCAGGCCCACAGCATGTGGCGCTCATTGAGGCCGGTCAGCCGCTGCCACGCCCGGTAGCGGACGCGATTCGCCACACCGCACGAGAAGCAGTCGAGGCGGCCACCGGCCAGGTGGCGAAGCGAATGGCAGGAGAGCGAGTAGCCGCTCAGCAGGGCGGCGTTGACCAGCAGGATGAAGCTGCCCAGCCCGATCCGGACCTGCCCGGTGTTCACGAACGATGCCAGAGCGTCGTAGTAGAGGAAGAAGAGCGGCACGAAGGCCAGGTACAGGAACCAGCGGTGGATGTTCTGCAGGATGAAGGGGAAGGCCCGCTCCATGGCATAGCCACGGTGAATCGTCGGCTCACCGACCGCGCAGGCCGGCGGATCGGCGAAGTAGGAGCGGTAGTACGCCTTTCGATAGTAGTAGCAGGTCGTCCGGAAGCCGAGGGGGATCCACAGGATGAAGATGGCGGGCGAGATCCAGACCGGCAGCACGTTCTCGAAGATGAGGGGCGAGAAGAAGGGCGACAGGTAGCCGTCCACCTCGTACTCGACGCCGAACAACGGATACCAGACCAGCGCCGAGAAGAGCGAGTAGGCGATGAACGCCCCGAAGCCGGTCGCGATGATGCCCGGCACGATCCACCACGGGTCGCGCCGGTTGGTGCGTGCCAGCCCCTGGCGTGCGGTGCCCCGCGGGTTGACCAGCCGGCTGGGGGTGGCGGTCATGCTGGAACGGCGCCTCCTCTGTCGATCTCACGACGACGGAAGGCCGATCTGCGGCTGCCGCCGAACGCGGCTCGGCCTTCGCCTGATTCTAGCCACAGGCCACGACGGTCGTGGTTGGGAGGACTCATCCGCCGGCGAGGCGCTGAGCCACCACCGCGCCGAACTCGCGCGTGCCGGTGCTGCCGCCCAGGTCGTAGGTCACCGTGGTGCCCTCGGCGATGACGGCGCGCACCGCCGACTCGACACGGTCGGCGGCCTCCGTCTCACCAAGGTGGCGGAGCATCAGCGCCCCCGACAGGATCAGCGCGGTGGGGTTGGCCTTGTTCTGGCCGGCGTACTTGGGGGCCGACCCGTGGACCGGCTCGAACACGGCCGCGTTGTCGCCGATGTTGGCGCCCGGCGCCACGCCCAGCCCGCCCACCAGGCCCGCCGCCAGGTCGCTGACGATGTCGCCGTACAGGTTGGGCAGGACCAGCACGTCGTACAGCTCCGGCTTCTGCACGAGCTGCATGCACATGTTGTCGACGATCCGATCCTCGAACGCCACGCGCCCGTCGTACTCGGCGGCGACCTGCTGGCAGCTCTCCAGGAAAAGGCCGTCGGAGAGCTTCATGATGTTGGCCTTGTGGACGGCGGTGACCTTCCGCCGTCCGTTGCGCACCGCGTACTCGAACGCGTAGCGCGCGATCCGCTGGCTGGCGGCACGGGTGATGATCTTGATGCTCTCCGCCGCATCGGGCCCGACTCGATGCTCGATCCCGGCGTAGAGGTCCTC